>JAFAPI010000109.1 GCA_019247195.1 Gammaproteobacteria bacterium | reverse complement strand
CGACTACCGGTACCGCTTCGACAACCCGCTCGCCTTCACCTTGTCGCTGGGGGTGGCGCGCTACGACCTGGCCACACCCGCCTACGGCTTCTATTACAGTGCGGGCTTGCAGTGGCGTGACCTACTGCCGCACCTCGATCTGGGTATCGATGCGCGCTACTACGACAACGTCGCCCGCGATCGGGTGTTGCCGGGCGATCCGCATACCAACCGTCGCGACAGCTTCTACGTCATGCAGGGTGGGGTCGCGTACCTGAGCTACCACTTCTAGGGCAGCGCCGCGGACGCTACCTACCGCTGCGGGCTAGGTCCGCTCGCCTTTTAGGCCGCTCCCTCGTCCCGCCATGCCGCCACCGTGTCGAGCAGGCGCTGCAGATTCGCGGGCGCCGGATGGCCGCCGCGGGGCTCCTGCACGGCCGGTGCAAGCTGTTCGGTGAGCTTCTTGCCGAGTTCCACGCCCCACTGATCGTAGGCGTTGATGCCCCAGATGACGCTTTGGGTGAGCACGAAGTGCTCGTAGAGGGCGATCAGGCGCCCGAGCGTCGCCGGGTCCAGGCGCCGGAACACCAGCAGCGTCGCGGGGCGACTGCCGGGATGGACCTTGTGCGGGACGAGCGTTTCGATCTGTCGCGCCGGGAGGCCGCTTCGCGTCAGCTCCTCCCGCACTTCCTCCGCCGAGCGGCCACGCATGAGAGCCTCCGCCTGCGCCAGGCAGCTGGCGATCGCGAGGTCCTGCTGCGGCTGGTTGCCGCAGGAGGAACGAACAGGCAACAGGAAGTCGCAGGCGGCGCGGAGGCTGCCCTGGTGCAGCAGCTGGAAGAAGGAATGCTGCCCATTGTTGCCCGGCTCACCCCAGAGCACCGGCGAGGTGTCGCAGCGGACCGGAGTGCCATCGAGCATCACCGACTTGCCATTGCTCTCCATCTGCAGCTGCTGGAGGTAAGCGGGGAAACGCCGCAGCGAATCATCGTACGGCAGGACGGCGAGCGTCGGCAGGCGCAGGAAGTTGATGTTCCATACGCTCAGCAGGCCCATCAGCACCGGCAAGTTCTCGGTCCACGGTGCCGCGCGGAAGTGCTCGTCCAGTTCCTGGCCGCCGGCGAGGAATGACTCGAACTGCTGCGCGCCTATGGCGATCGCGAGCGTGACGCCGATCGAGGACCAGATGGAGTAGCGGCCGCCGACCCAGTCCCACATCTGGAACCGGTACTGCGGGTGCACCCCGAATTCGTCCATGGCGCGGTGATTCACCGACACGGCCGCGAAATGGGCCGGCACGGCGCTCTCGCCCAGGCGGCCCGCGAGCCAGGCCCGTGCCGTGCGCGCATTGGTGAGGGTCTCGAGGGTGGTAAAGGTCTTGGAGGCGACGATGAACAGTGTGGTGGCGGGATCCGCAGCTTGCAGCACCTCGGCCAGATGGTTGCCGTCGATGTTGGAGACGAACTCACAGCGCGGCGCGCCGGCGCAATAGGCATGCAGTGCCTGCACACCCATCGCGGGCCCGAGGTCCGAGCCGCCGATCCCGATGTTCACCACCAGCCGGAATCCCGCTCCGCCGCTGCCGCGCAAGGTCCCGTCCCGCACCTGCGTCGCGAAGCGGAGCATGCGAGCGCGCTCCTCGAGCACTTCACGTTCGATCTGCGCACCGCCTATCGCCGCGCCGCGGCGCTGGCGCAGCGCGACGTGCAGCACCGCGCGGTCCTCGGTGGTGTTGATGTGCTCACCGGCGAACATCGCATCGATACGCGCGCGCAGTCCCGCCGCACCGGCCAACTGCACGAGCTTGCCGAGCGCGACCTCATCCACGCGCTGGCGCGAGAAATCCAGCACCAGCTCGCCGCAGCGACGCTCGAAGCGCGCCGCGCGTCCCGGATCGCGGGCGAAGAGCTCGGCGACAGGGGCCGCCATCAGGCGCGCGGCCTGTGCCTCGAGCTCGGCCCATTGAGGCGTGAGGGGACCAGGATGTATGACAAGGTTCATGCGCGGCTCCCGGAAACGGCGCTTAGCCTAGCGACTTTCACCGGCGGCGAGAGTCAGCGTCGGTAGTAGCCGCGGACGGCATCGATAACGTAGTGCAGCTGGGCCTCGCTCAGCTCCGGGTAGATCGGCAGAGCCAGGGTCTCCGCCGCGGCCCGTTCGGCCTGCGGGTAATCGCCCGGCCGGCCCCCCAGATAGGCAAAGCACTGCTGCAGGTGCAGCGGCACCGGGTAGTAGATCTCGGTGCCGACACCGCGGTCGGTGAGGTGCTGGCGCAGCGCGTCGCGCTCGGGCGTGCGGATGACGTACTGGTTGTAGATGTGGCGCGCGCCGAGGACTGCGTGCGGGGTCTGCAGCTGTGCGGCGAGCTCCTTCAGCCCGGCGTCATAAAAAGATGCATTGCGCTGCCGGGCCGCGCTCCAGGCATCCAAGTGCGGCAGCTTCACGTTCAGCACCGCCGCCTGCAGCTCGTCGATGCGGAAATTCCCGCCGATGAGGGCGTGGTGGTACTTCGGCCGGCCGCCGTGCACGCGCAGAATATCCATCCGTTCATGGAGCGCCGCATCGTTGCTCACGCACATGCCGGCATCACCGAAGGCACCGAGGTTCTTGGTGGGAAAGAACGAAAGGCACCCGATGTCGCCGAAGCTGCCCGCGCGCTGTCCGCGCTCGTCGGCTGCGCCGATGGCTTGGGCCGCGTCCTCGATCACTTTCAGTCGGTAGCGCCGCGCGGTCTCCATCAGAGCGGCCATGTCGGCTACCTGGCCGTACAAGTGCACCGGCATGAGGGCCCGCACCCGGCCGCCGGTCTTGGGGTAGATGAGATCCTCGCCACGGCGCTCGCAATGGCCGGCCAGAAACGACTCCACGGCTGCCGCCGAGAGATTGAAGGTCACCGGGTCGATGTCGCAGAAGAGCGGACGGGCGCCGGTGCGGGCGATGGTCCCCGCCGTGGCGAAGAACGTGAACGGACTGGTCAGGACCTCGTCCCCCGGTCCGATGCCGAGGGCCATGAGCGCGAGCAGCAGCGCGTCCGTACCGGAGGACACGCCCAGGGCGTGCCGGCACTGGCTGTAAGCCGCCACCTGCTGCTCGAGCGTGCGTACCTCGGGTCCGAGGATGAACTGCTGGCTCGCGCAGACACGTTCTATGGCCGCCAGCAGCGGTTTTGCCAATGGCGCGTACTGCTGCTTCAGATCCAGCAGCGGTACCTGCATCCTCGAAGAAGCGGCGGGAGCGGCCACCTGGGGGCTCAACGGCGGTAACCGTAATATTCGCAGAACCAGTCGACGAAGCGGCGAACGCCCACCTCGACGGGCGTGGCGGGACGATAACCGACGTCGCGTACCAGGTCGTCGATGTCGGCACAGGTCTCGGGGACGTCCCCGGGCTGCAACGGCAGGAAGTTCTTCTGCGCCTTGCGCCCCAGACACTCCTCGATCAGCTCGATGTAGCGCATGAGCGCCACCGGTTGGTTGTTGCCGATGTTGTAGAGGCGGAATGGCGCGGCGCTGCGCGCCGGGTCCGGGGCATTGCCGTCCCACTTCGGGTCGGGGCGCGCCACGTGCCCGCAGGCGCGCACCACGCCTTCCGCGATGTCGTCGACGTAGGTGAAATCACGCCGGTGATGGCCATGGTTGTAGACGTCGATCGGCTTGCCCTCGAGGATGTTGCGCGTGAAGAGGAACAGCGCCATGTCGGGGCGGCCCCACGGTCCGTAAACGGTGAAGAAGCGCAGGCCGGTCGTGGGCAGATCGAACAGCGATGAGTAGTTGTGCGCCATCAGCTCGTCGGCGCGCTTGGTCGCCGCGTAGAGCGACAGCGGATGATCCGCGCCGCGGTGTACCGAGAAGGGCATGTTGGTATTGGCGCCATACACCGAACTGGTCGAGGCGTAGACGAGGTGCTCGACGCCGTGATGACGACAACCCTCGAGCACGTTCAAGCTGCCGAGCACGTTGCTGCGGATGTAGCTGTGCGGGTCCTGCAGCGAGTAGCGCACGCCGGCCTGGGCGGCGAGATGAATCACCCACTGAAACTGCTCGCGCGCGAAGAGCGCGCGCATCCGCGCCTCGTCCGCCAGGTCGAGCTGCTCGAAGCGAAAGCCGCTGTGCGGGGTGAGCTGCTTGAGCCGTGCGTGCTTCAGCGTCACGTCGTAGTACTCGTTGAGGTTGTCGAGGCCGACCACTTCGTGACCGAGCGCGAGCAGCCGCTGCGCAGTGTGGAAGCCGATGAAGCCGGCCGCCCCGGTGAGGAGTGTCTTCACAGGCGTCCGTCCACCGCCGGGGCGGGGAAGACGTGTTTGATGTCGTACAACACGTGTTTCTTGCGGCACAGGCGCCGAACCCCCTTGGCACCGAGCTCGGCGAACTCGCGGTGCCCGACCGCGAGCACGGCCAGATCGTAGTGGTTGGGCCTGAGCTTGCGCACCATCGGCAGCCCGTACTCGTGGCGAAACTCGCGGCGGCTCGCCCACGGGTCGTAGATGTCAACCGCCGCGCCGAGATTGCGCAGCTCGCGCACCACGTCCACTACCTTGGAGTTGCGGATGTCCGGGCAGTTCTCCTTAAAGGTGATGCCGAGAATCAGCGCCCGCGCACCCTTCACATGGATGCGCTTGCTCGCCATGAGCCTCACGATCTGCCCGGTCACGTACAGGGCCATGTTGTCGTTGAGGCGCCGTCCGGCGAGGATCATCTCGGCGTGATAGCCGATCTCCTGCGCCTTGTGGGTGAGGTAGTAAGGGTCGACGCCGATGCAGTGTCCGCCGACCAGGCCGGGACGAAAGGGCAGGAAATTCCACTTGCTGCCCGCGGCGTTGAGCACCTCCTCGGTATCGATCTGCAGCCGGTTGAAGATCAGCGCCAGCTCGTTGATGAGGGCAATGTTGACATCGCGCTGGGTGTTCTCGATCACTTTCGCAGCCTCCGCCACGCGAATGCTCGAGGTCTTGTGCGTGCCGGCCGTGACGATCGAGGCGTACAGACGGTCGACGAAGTCGGCGACCTCCGGGGTGCTGCCCGAGGTGACCTTGCGGATCGTGGTCAGGCGGTGCTGCTTGTCGCCTGGATTGATGCGCTCGGGGCTGTAGCCGGCGAAGAAGTCGCGATTGAACTTCAGTCCCGATAAGCGCTCGAGGATCGGCACACAAACCTCCTCGGTACAGCCCGGATACACCGTAGACTCATATATGACCACCGCGCCCCGTCGCAGCACGGTACCGACGCTCTCGCTGGCGCGCTTGAGCGCGCTCAGATCCGGCCGCTTGTACTCATCGATGGGCGTCGGCACCGTGACGATGAACACCGGGCAGCGGCGCAGCTCGCGCAGATCCGTGGTGAAGGTCAGCTGCGTGGCCGCGCGCAGCTCCTGCCCCGAAACCTCGAGCGTCACGTCGCGACCGCGGCGCAGCTGCGCGATGCGCTCGGGCTTGATGTCAAAGCCCACCGTCTCATAGTGCTTGCCGAACTCCACCGCGAGCGGCAGGCCCACATAGCCCAAGCCGACCACGCCGATGCGGCACTTGCGGATCTCCGGCGGCATCCTTTACGCGCTCGAGCGCTGCGCTTCGAGGACGCTGTCCGGTGGCGTCATCACGCGCACGGTCTCGAGTCCGGCCCACACGCAGCGGCCGCCGCTGACCCGGGTGATCAGGGCGAGCATGGCCTCGTGCGCAGCCAGTTCCTCCGCGCTCGCGGTCGGTATCGGCAGGGGTACCGCGGTCCGCACCGGCGCCCGGGCGTGGCGGGCGCCGTCCGCGCTCGGCGGGCCGAGCTCCGCCTCGGTGAGCGCCAGTGCGGCCTGGCCGCCAGTCATGGCCAGGTAGACGTCCGCCAGGATGCGGGCGTCGAGCAGTGCGCCATGCAGTTCGCGAGCCGAGTTGTCGACTTCGTAGCGCTTGCACAACGCATCGAGGCTGTTGCGCTGACCGGGGTGCAGCTCGCGGGCCAGCGCCAGCGTGTCGAGAATCTTGCAGACGGAGCCCACGGTGCGCGGCGGGCCGGGCAGCCGCGTAAGCTCCGCATCGAGGAAGGCAACGTCGAAGGCGGCGTTGTGAATCACGAGCTCCGCGCCCTCGAGAAACGCGAGCAGCTCTTCGGCGATCTGCGCGAAGCGCGGCTGACCATCCAGTTCGGTGCGGGAGATACCGTGTACCGCCAGCGCGCCGTCGTCGATCTCGCGCTCGGGATTCAGGTAGCGGTGGAAAGAGCGACCGGTGCGGCGGCGATTGAGCAGCTCGACACAGCCGATCTCGATGATGCGGTGGTTCAGTTCGGGTTCGAGGCCGGTGGTTTCGGTATCGAGGACGATCTGCCGCATGGGGGCGCAGTCTACCCCATGCCCTGTTGTAAGGCGTCGATCGCACGATTGGCGAGTCGATCGACGCGCTCGTTGCCGGCGATGCCGGCATGGCCGGGAATCCAGCGCCACTCGAGCGTGTGAGCGGCCGCGAGCACCGCGAGCTGCTGCCACAGGTCCTGATTCTTCACCGGCTTACGAGCGGCGGTGCGCCAGCCGCGCGCCTGCCAGCCCGGCAACCACTCGCTGATGCCGCGGCGCACGTACTCGGAGTCGGTGAGGACGCGCGCCTGCACCGGGCGCTTGAGCGCCTCGAGAGCACGGATCACGGCGGTCAGCTCCATGCGGTTGTTGGTGGTGAGTGCTTCGGCGCCGGACAGCTCCCTCTCATGGCCGTCTTTCAGCAGCAGCGCAGCCCAGCCTCCAGGCCCGGGGTTGCCGCGGCAGGCACCGTCGGTGTAGATCTCGATCACGCCTGCGAGCGCGTGGTGGGCTTCACCAGCCCGCCGATGACCGCCGGCTTCTCGCGCAAGCGCGAGCGAACCGGCGTGAGCGTGTAAATGCGTTTGCGCGCCTTGAGCAGATATGCACCGGCGGGCAGTGGGTAGATGAGACCGGCCCGCAGAATGCGGCCCGTTCCCTCGCCCGCCGCGAGTCCGCGACTCCAGGGTCCGAGGTACAGATAGCGTTGCTCGGTCACCAGCTCGTAGCCGAGCAGCACGAGCCATTCGCGCACCAGCCGCTCGGAGAGGACCCGCCGCATGCCCGGCGGGAAACCCGCCCGGCTCCAGCGCGCGCGCATGCCCCACAGGCTCCACGGCCGGAAGCCCAAGAGCAGCAGCTGTCCTTCGCCGACCAGCACGCGATCGGCCTCGCGTACGATCGCATACGGATCGGCTGCGAACTCGAGCGTGTGCGGAAGTAGGACGGCGTCGACGCTGTCGCTCAGCACCGGCAGCCGGGCCGGGCGGGCGAGGATGTCGGCCCCGCCGGGGAAGGACGGACCTGCGATGAGGCTCTGCCGCCGCGTGCGACTGCCCTTGAGCAGCTCGCGCGCGCTGCCCCAGGCACCAATCTGCAGCAACTCCCAGCCGAAGACGTCCTCGAGCGCGGCGGCGAGGAGCTCAGATTCCCCGGCCAGCAGACCCTGGCCCAGGGCGGAGCCCCACCACGCCTGCAGCGCGGCGTCGCGGTCAAAGATGGGAGAAGTGCGAACTGGCACGACAGAATGGCTGGTAATACTGTGAATTTAACGGTTAAATTCGCGCCCTTGAACCAGTAGCGTCCGGCATAGGGACCCGTGCCACGGCGCGGGAAAGTAGCACGCCGACAGAGGGTACGGAACTTGACGACGCCGACGCCGCGATCCCTGCATCGCGTACCGCTCCTCCTGATTCTGATTGCCCTGGCCGCCTGCGCCCACGCCCCCTCCCGTGTCGCGCCGCCCTCGGTCGTACCGCCGGAGGCCGCCGCCCCGGTTCCCGAGCCGCCAGAGCCGCTTCTCGTGGCGCCGGGCAGCAACGCCCCCGCGCAGCCGGAGTCCACTGAGCCGGACACCGCCGCCGCGGAGGCCAGCGCGACCCTTCCCGCGCCCACTCAGGTCGCCGGGGTGACGCCGGCCCAGTACGCGGACCTCTTCGACCGCATGCGCGCCGGCTTCAAGCTCGAGGACGAGCCCGACCAGCACGCCATAGAGCAGGAACTGCGCTGGTACGCGAATAATCCGGACTACCTGCAACGCGCCTTCGGCCGCGCGGACCTGTACCTCTACTACATCGTGACCGAGCTCGAGCGCCGCGGCATGCCGCTCGAGCTCGCACTACTGCCCGTGGTCGAAAGCGCCTTCGAGCCCTACGCTTACTCGCGCGCGCGTGCCTCGGGCCTGTGGCAGTTCATCGCTCCCACCGGCTCGCGCTTCGGACTGAAGCAGGACTGGTGGTACGACGGTCGGCGCGACATCGTCGAGTCCACCCGGGCGGCGCTCGATTACCTGCAGTCGCTGCACGATCAGTTCAATGGCGACTGGCTGTTGGCGATCGCGGCCTACAACTGCGGCGAGGCCATGGTGGCACGTGCCGCCGAGGCTAACCGCAGTGCCGGCCGCAACGTGGACTTCTGGAGCGTGTGGCTGCCGCAGGAGACCCGCGCTTACGTGCCCAAGCTCCTGGCCATGAAGCGCCTGGTGATGGATCCGGAGAGCTACGGACTCGCGTTCACGCCGATCCCCAACCAGCCTTACTTCACCCGGGTGAGCACCGGCGGCCAGATCAATCTCAAGCTGGCCGCCGAGGTCGCGGGCATCAGCCCGGAGGAGCTCTACGAGCTCAATCCCGCCTTCCACCGTTTCGCGACCGACCCGAGCGGCCCGCACTTTCTGCTGCTCCCCGTGGATGCGGCCGACGTGTTCGCCGAGAACATCACGCAGCTCACCGAGGAGCAGCGCATGGGCGTCGGCACCTACACGGTCAGGCGCGGGGACTCGGTGATCGCGCTGGCGCGTCGCTTCCATACCACCCCCGAGGTAATCCGCGCGCTCAATGACCTGCCGAGCGGTCCGCTCACGGTGGGCGCGGACGTGCGGGTGCCCAGCGCGGTCGTAGAGCTGCCGGCGAAAGTGATGCTGGCGGCGGCCCGTGTGGATGGCGGCCGCAGCCGCAGCCCGCGGCGCGGGCATGTGCAGGTGGTGCGCCGCGGCGACTCCCTATACGCCATCGCGCGGCGCCACGGCATGAACGTGAACACGCTCGCGAGCCTGAACGGGCTGCATCCCGATGATGCGCTGCGCGCCGGACAGCGTATCCGTCTCTCGGCGGGTTCGACCGGCGGCGGCCGCCACGTGCGCCACCTCACCTACACCGTGCGCGATGGAGACACCGTCCCGCAGATCGCCCGGCTCTTTCAGTGCAGCGTCCCCCAGCTGCTCGCCTGGAACGGACTGAGCGCCAAGACGCAGCTGCACGTGGGGCAGAAGCTGCGCATCAGGCTCGGCGTCCATCACGGCTGAGGCCCGCCCGGGCGGCTTTCCGGCATAATCCAGCGCCGGAAGGGGGCAGCATGGGTTTTCTGACAGGCAAACGCGCCTTCATCGTCGGCGTCGCGACCGATCGCTCCATCGCCTGGGGCATCGCACAGGCCATGCACCGCGAGGGTGCCGAGCTCGCCTTCTCCTATCTGAACGAGAAGATGAAGGAGCGGGTCGAGCCGCTCGCCCACTCACTGGGCTCCCGCCTGACGATGCCGCTGGATGTGACCGACGACTCCCAGACGGAAGCGGCTTTCGCGCTACTCAAGCGCGAGTGGGGCACCCTCGATATCGTGGTGCACGCCGTCGCCTACGCACCGCGCGAAGCGCTGACGGGCACTTTCCTCGAGGCGACCAGCCGCGAGGGCTTCCGCATCGCGCACGATATCTCCAGCTACAGTCTTACCGCGCTCGCTCAGCATGCGCACCCGTTGATGGCTGGGCGCGCCGGAGCCGTCCTCACCCTTTCCTACCTCGGCGCGGTGCGCTCGATTCCCGGCTACAACGTGATGGGCCTCGCCAAGGCGAGCCTCGAGGCCAACGTGCGTTTCCTGGCGGCGGACCTGGGCCCCAAGGGCATCCGCGTGAATGGCATCTCGGCGGGTCCGATCAAGACTCTGGCGGCGGCGGGCATCCCCGGGTTTCGCAAGATGCTCGGCCGTGTCGCAGAGGTGGCGCCGCTGCGACGCAACGTGACGCTCGAGCACGTCGGCAATGCGGCGGCTTTTCTCTGCTCGGATCTCGCCGCGGGCATCACCGGCGAGATCCTCTACGTCGACAGCGGCTTCAATACGGTCGGCATGAGCTTTCCGCTCGAGGCCGAGGGCTAGCTACTCGAACGCCTTGGGGTTCTTGCGCACGTCGGCGCTGTGGCGCACGGCACTGACGTACGCGGCGAGATCGTCCTCCGCCTCCCGCTGTGCCTGCTGATTGCCGCGCTCAGCCTGCACCTGGGCGCCGCCCTTGGGAGCGCTGCGCACCGCGCTCAGCACGACGATAGCGGCGCCGTCCTGCACGGGCACGGCGCGGTAGAGCGCGTGGCCGGCGGGGCGCGGCAATGAAAACACGGCGTCGCGGACCGGCGCCGGCAGGGACGGATCGCGACGACCCACGAAGTGGGCGGGATCCGCGCTCACCCGCAGCCGGGCCGTGAGGCTGTCCAGGGTCGCTCCACCGGCGAGCTCGCGGGTGGCGTCCTGCGCCGCTTTGAGCGCCGCCTGGGCCTCCTGCTCCCGCGTCAGCGCCGCATGGATGGCATCGTGGACCTCCGCGAGGCTCTTGGGCGCGGCGGCGCGGTGCTCGAGCACCTTTACGACCACGAGCCGGTCGTCCCCGAGCAGCACCGGGCCCCCGAGATGGCCCGCCGCGAGCGGGGTGTCGGCAAACAGGATCTCCTGCAGCGGGGGCGCTGGACCCAGCGGGGCGGCACCCGCCCCTTTCTGGAAGCTCTCGATAGTGCCGGTCTGAAGGTGGAACTCCTGAGCGAGCGCACTCAGGTCCGCGCCCGGCTCGGCGATCCGGGTCTGCAGCTGCTCCTGAATCTCCCCGAGACGGTCGGTCGCCCGGTCGCGTCGCAGCTGCGCCTCGAGCTCCGGGCGGGCCTGCTCGAAAGACTTGCCCCCACCGGCCTGCACCTCATCGAGCCGCAGGATGTGATACCCGTACTGAGTCTTCACCGGGCCCCTGATCTCGCCGACCGACATCGCGAACAGGGCATCGGCCAGTGCGGGAGCGACGGCCGCGAAGTTACGCCGCTCGACCCAGCCGAGATCGCCGCCGTTCTTGGCCGAGCCCGGATCCTTCGAGTACTGCCGCGCCAGTGCGCCGAAGTCCTTGCCCGCCTTGGCGTCGGCCAGCACTTGCTGCGCCTGCGCGAGCGAGCTGGCGTCGTCCTTGCCGGTAATGAGGATCTGGTGCGCGTGGCGGCGCTCGGCCACTTCCAGGCGGCTGCGGTTCTTCTCATAGGCGGCGCGCACGTCCGCCTCACTGATGGTCTGCTCCGCGGCCAGGCTCTCCAATCGTGCCTCGGCATACTGCAGCCGGTCGGACTCGGGGGTCATGAACTGCGCCTGGTGGGCCTTGTAGTAGGCGGCGATGGCCGCCTCATCGATCTTCACCGCGGCGGCGAAGTGATCGGCCGGCAGCACCGCGTAGCGCACCTCGCGCTCCTCGTCCTGCAGCTCGGCGAGACGCGCGAGCTCGGCCGGGGTCAGAAAGTTCGAGGCGCGGATACCACCGGCGAGCTGCAGCCGTCGTACGTCATCGCGCAGCTGCGCCTCGAAAGTCTCGACCCCCAGCCCCGCCTGCTGCAGGGCCACGCTCGCGGCTTCCGGCGAATACTTGCCGTTGATCTGAAACGCGGGGATCTGCTGCACGGCCACCCGCAGCTGCTCGCGGCTCACCCGGTACCCCAGATCCTGGGTGCGCTTGTCCAGCAGCCGATTTTCGATCAGCCCCTCGAGGATGCGATCCTGCAGTTGCGCGCGTAGCGGCGCCGGCAGCTCCTGGCCGCCGAACTGGGCCTGCTGGCGCAGCCACGCGTTGCGCGCCTCCTCCAGGCTGATCTTCTCGCCATTGGCTTCGGCGGCGTAGTTGGAGTTGCCCACCGACAGATTGACGATCCCGTAGGCACCCCAGGCGACGAAGACCACCACGATCGGGCCGAGCACGAGATAGGCGAGCGGGCCGTGCAATCTGTCGCGGATGCTCTGGAGCATGTCAGTGCGTGTTCAGGGAGCGTTCAGAAAATGGCGGAGCGGACGGGACTCGAACCCGCGACCCCCGGCGTGACAGGCCGGTATTCTAACCAGCTGAACTACCGCTCCGATTTAGGGGGGCGAATCCTAACGGATTGAACAATAAGGCTACAAGCAGTATCGGCGCCGACCGGCAGCGCCAGCCCGGCGCGCCCGTGCATGGTGCGCTCCCGCGAGTTTCTTAAGTCAACCGGGGGCGGGCTCCGCCGCTTAAGCAGCGAGCGAAACATAACGCCCGCCCGATGAACGTTAGGCCGCACCCCGCGGCTCAGGCACAATGGATCCTCGGCCGTTCGTGAGGTACGACAGCATGAGACTGACTGCCCCCCTGATCTGCGTGGCGCTGGCGAGCGCGATGACCCCGTGCTGGGCGACGCTCGGCGGCAACGCCAGCTCCGTCGCGGCGGACAGCGCGCACCTGAAGGGCGCCCTGCGCAGCACGAGCGGCCCCGCGTACACGATCCACGAGATCTCCACCCCCACTTCCACCGTAATCCGCGAGTACGTCGGGAGCGACGGCACGGTGTTCGCGGTCAGCTGGCACGGTCCCTTCAATCCCGACCTGCGTCAGATGTTCGGGACCTACTATGCGGAATACGTCAGGGCGGCCGCGCCACTGGTGGGGCGCGACCGCCGCCACTCGCGCGTGGAGACGGCGAACCTGGTCGTGCAGCGTAGCGGGCGGCTGCGCGGCTACTACGGCCGCGCCTACCTGCCACAGCGCCTGCCGGCGAACGTGAATCCCGCCGACATCGAATAGGTCGCGTCCAACCCCGTTCACGGAAACTAGAGAAAGATCGTATGCGCAACCTGCTTTGTGCCTCGCTCGGCTGTCTGGTCCTTGCTGCCTGCGGCGGTGGTGGTGGCGGCTATGGCGGAGGGGGTGGGGGCGGCGGTGGCGGTCCGCCGCCGACGGTGACGAACATCGAGCCGATCGCGGTGACGCTCGGACCGCTCGCCGCGAGTCGGCCGAGCCGCAATACCGCCTTCCTGAGCGTGCGCATCTGCGTGCCCGGCAGCACCACCCAGTGCCAGACGATCGACAACGTGGAGGTCGACACTCAATCGACGGGCTTGCGCATCCTCGCGGAGGTACTGACGCTGCCACTGCCCATCCAGACCCACAACGGCACCCCGCTGGCGGAGTGCCTGCAATTCGCCGACGGCTCCAGCTTTGGGCCGGTCGCGATGGCTGACATGACATTGCCGGTATCGAACAAGAGCGTGAGCAATCTTTTGGTACAGATCATCGGCGACACCCAGTACAGCAAGGTACCCGCCGACTGTCCGGGCACGCCTGAGAACACCGTCATGGATTTCGGCGCGAATGGCATCCTGGGCGTGGGTCCGTTCCTGCAGGACTGTGGTCCGGCATGCGAGACCGTAGCGGCCCCGAACGGCACCGGGTTCTACTACGTGTGCAACCCGCCGACGAGCTGCAGCAACAGCACGGTGACGCTCGCCGAGCAGGTATTCCATCCGTCGCACGCCTTCGCGGCGGATAACAACGGCGTGATCGTCCAGCTGCCCGCGGTGCCGCCCGCCGGTCAGGCCACCGTCAATGGTTCGCTGGTATTCGGCATTGGCACGCAGACCAACAACGGCTTGGGATCGGCCACGGTGCTGATGGCGGACCCGAACCAGGCGTACGTGCAGGCCACCTATATGGGCTCGAACTTCAATGGCTACCTGGACAGCGGCTCGAACGGCATCTACTTCACCGACAGCACGATTCCCGTCTGCGCCAGCAACTCCGTCGCGCCGGGCTTCTACTGTCCGCCCTCGACTCTCAGCCTGTCCGCCACCCTGAAGGGGACGAACAACGCGACGGCGGTCGCGAACTTCACCGTGGCCAATGCGGTCAACCTCCTCAACGGCAATCCCAATGCCGCGGCGCTGCCGGGACTGGCGGGACCCGCCCCCGCACCGCCACAGGGCCAGCTGCCGCCCTTTGACCTCGGCCTGCCCTTCTTCTACGGACGTAACGTCTACACCGCCATCGAGCAGCAGAGTACCCCCGGGGGCACCGGCCCCTACTACGCCTACTGAGTTCAGGATTCCGGCGGGACCGGCGCGTCGTGCGCCGGTAGCGGAGCGCCGATGCCCGACGCCCCTAGCATTTCGCGCGAGGTTCGTCGCCCAAGCTTGGGCGCTTGAGCGGCGGCGCCGAGCGAGGCAGCGGACGTGCCGTGGCATCATAGGCACATGAGCCTGCTGCATAAGTCTCTGCTCGCCGGCTGCGTCGTCCTGCTGGTTGTCGTCCTCTATGGTCTGTGGAGGACCGAGGAAGCGCCGGCGCCGGTGCACACCGCCTCGAGTGCGCCGGTGGCGACGGACATTCCGCAGATCGATGAGGGCACGTTCCTCACCGCGCAGCGCCTGGCGCGGCTTGCCACCACCGTGGAGGAGCAGCCGCTCGCGGCGCAGGCGGTCCAGCTCGCCGATCATGAGCTCGACCTCGCCTTCAGCGGGGCGCTGCGCGCCATCGAGGCGCATCCGCCGGTGTTGAGCGAGGTGGCGCAGCACATTCAGCAGCGGCTGCAGGCGGCGCAAAAGCAGGTCGCGAGCGACACCGAGAATCTCAACCGTCTGAAGTCCCGCCTGGCGCAGGCGAACGATGCAGAGAAGCCGGCGCTACAGGATCAGCTGGAACTGCTGCAGTCGCAGCTCGAGCTCGAACAGGACGAGGTCGAGGAGGCCAACAACGACCTCCTGCAGGCCGGCGGCAACGTTCACCAGCGCATCCAGCTCGCCCAGCAGGAGCACGAGGCGGCGCTGCACAACGCCAACGCGGTGGTGGCGGCGACCCCTCCCAGCCCGCTCGCGATCCTCAACGGCATGGTAGGACAGACGCGCCAGTGGTGGTCGCTCCAGCAGAAGCGCGGGCTGCTGCAGGCCGCCCGCGCGCGCGTCCTGGTGAGCATTACGCAGCTGAGCGCCGAACGCGGCCAGCTCGCCGAGCAACTCGCCGCGACCAAGCAGCAGGTACCCGCCGGTAGCGCCGGCGGCCGCACGCCGCCGGCGAGCGCACCGGCGGACGCAGACGGCTCAAGCCTGGTGGCCCTTACCAAGAAGCTGGCCGCGGACCAACGTCGGCTGACACTGCGCGATCAGCGTGTCACCGCGCGCCGGCGCCTCGCCGAGGTGTACGCCAAGTGGGAAGCGGTCGTGGCCGGGCAGGCGCGCAGCGTGCTGCACGCGATGCTGATCGGCGCCGCCGTGGTGCTCGGCGTGCTGGTCCTGCTGCTGATCGCCAACCACTGGCTGTCGCGGCTGCTGGGGCGTGCCAGCATCGATCGCCGCCAGGTCGAGACCCTGCGCAGCGTCACCGGCGTCGCGCTGCAGATCCTCGGGGTCGTCGTCATCATCTTCGTCCTGATCGGCATGCCGGGTCAGCTCGGCACCATGCTCGGCCTGGCTGGCGCGGGCCTCACGGTGGCTTTGAAGGATTTCATCGTGGCCTTCATCGGCTGGTTCGTGCTCATGGGGCGCAACGGCATGCGGCTCGGTGACTGGGTCGAGATCAACGGCGTGACGGGTGAGGTCGTCGAGCTCGGCATGTTTCATACGGTGCTGCTGGAGACCGGCAACTGGACGGACGCGGGTCATCCCACCGGGCGACACGTGACCTTCACCAACAGCTTCGCGACCGAGGGCCACTACTTCAACTTCTCCACTTCGGGGCAGTGGCTGTGGGACGAGCTGACCATCGTCGTGCCCTTCGGCCAGGACGCGCATGCGATCGCCGACGCCCTGCAGAAGGAAGTGACCGCGGCCACCGCCGACAGCACCCGCCAGGCCGAAGAGGAGTGGCGGCGCTCCTCACGCGGGGCTCGCGGCACGCAGCTGTCGGCGCAGCCGGGCATCGCGGTACGGCCCGCCGCCGGTGGCGTCGAGATTGCCGTGCGCTACGTGGCGCGCGCCAGCGAACGCTTCGCGCTGCGTGCCCGCCTCTACCAGAGCGCGGTGCAGCTGCTGTCGAAGTCCGCCGCCGCAGCATGAGTCTGCAGCCCACCCTCTTCCTCGGGCACGGTAACCCGCTCAACGCCCTGCAGCAGAACCCGTGGACGCGCGCCTGGAGCAGGCTCGGCCGCGAGCTGCCGCGTCCGCAGGCGGTGTTGTCAGTGTCGGCGCACTGGTACGTTCCGGATCGCGCCGTCACCGCGGCCGCGCAACCGCGCACGATCCACGACTTCCGCGGCTTTCCGCCCGAGCTCTACGAGGTCAACTATCCGGCACCCGGCGCGCCCGAGCTCGCGCGGCGCATCCAGAACCTCCTCGCACCCCTGACGGTGGCGTCCGATGAGTCCTGGGGGCTCGACCACGGCAGCTGGTCGGTACTCTGCCATCTCTATCCGCAGGCCGACGTGCCGGTGCTGCAACTGAGCATCGATGCACGCGAGCCGCCCCGCTTCCACTACGATCTCGGGCGGCGCCTTGCCCCGCTGCGCGGCGAGGGCGTGCTGATCCTCGGCAGCGGGGACGTGGTCCATAACCTGCGGCTGTACGGCTGGGAGTCGCGCCCGGTGGAGCCCTACGAGTGGGCTGTGCGTTTCGAGGCCCAAGTGCAGGAGTTCCTGCAGGCGGGCCAGCACGACCCCCTCATCGACTATGGTGCGCTCGGCGAAGACGCGTGGCTCTCGGTGCCCACGCCCGAGCACTACCTGCCGCTGCTTTACACGATGGGGGCGGCGGGGCCCGAGGCAGCGGTGAGCTTCCCCGTGGCGGGCATTGACGGGGGCTCCGTCTCAATGCTCGCCGTGCGCTTCGGCTAACCCCAGTCGGCAGCGAGTGCGGCATGCACCGGCTGCAGCGTCTCCTGGCGGGGCTGGCGGCTCAACGCAAAACGCACGATGCGACGCCACTGCGAAGTCTGGGACCAGCGCCCGCCGAGCACGGGCGGGGCGATCTCGGCAAAGGTGCTGCGCAGGGCGCGGGTCTCGCGGCTCGGCACCACGCGTCGCAGGGCATAGCCCGCCCGCTCTCGTAGGGACCGCGACCACTCGATACCGGGGAACGCCTGGATCCACAGCGCCGAGAGTGACACATCGGTGAGGGTCGCCTTGTGGACGGCCTGGCGCAGCGCCCCGGGCGTGGCCCGCTCGAGGCGCGCCAGGATTTCCGCCGGCACACAGTGAAAGTACCGGTTCGCCAGGCTCAGCGGTGGGTAGGCCCACCACAGCGAGGGATCGCGGGTCGCAGCCGCCGTGCGGAACAGGTCGTCCCATCCCGCCGCACCGAGGGGCCGCACGAGCCGGGCAATGTCCGTCAGGTGCACCAGACGCAGTCCGCGATGGATCATCGAGCCCGCGGCGTGCAGCAGTACGTGCAGCACCTGCAGTGGCGCCGAGGGATAACCGCTTACGCCGGCGGACACCCCGTCCAGTTGTGCGAGTGCGGACAGATCCACGGCGCGAACCGGCAGGACCTCGCGCAGCGTGGTATGCAACTCGACTTTGACCGGGTGCCCGGGCTGCTCACCGAGCGCGCGCGCGTCCGGCGCCCGCTGTGCGGCGGACTCGAAGACCACGTGCTTCCAGGTAGTCCACCCGGGGCGGTAACCGAGCTGCGCCAACAGCCCGCCGCAGGCAGCGAG
Organism: Gammaproteobacteria bacterium; assembly: GCA_019247195.1. Taxonomy (GTDB): domain Bacteria; phylum Pseudomonadota; class Gammaproteobacteria; order Steroidobacterales; family Steroidobacteraceae; genus 13-2-20CM-66-19. The sequence goes on along the minus strand of JAFAPI010000109.1, from coordinate 7,156 downwards.
ATCCGCCTCGCTCGTGAGCAGATCGATATCGGCCATCGGCCGCTCGCCCGGCGCGTACAGGCCCTGTGCGTAGAGCGCGCCACCCTTGAGAACCCGCAGGCGCAGACCGGCGGCACGCGCACGATCATCGATCTGCGCCAGGAGTGCTCGGCCACGGGCGACGTGCGCCTCGATGGCCGTGCGCTGCTGCCCGAGGAACGCGTGCCACCCCGGGGGCCCGTGCCAGCGCGCCGCGCCGGCCAGCAAGCCGCCGGCCCCGTGAATGGCGACCGCGGCCGTGGCGATGCGCCACTCGAAGGAGCTCCACGCAGGCGTCGGCGTCCCCGGCTTGCCGAGCTCCGCCGCCAGCGCCTCCGTCGTCTGGCGCAGGGCTGCCGCGATGGCCGCGAGCGATTCGCTGGTGGGCGCGAGCCCCGCGTCCGACATGCCCGCCGCTTCGGATCTCGCCCGCTCGGCCTTCAGCACGGCGTCGCCATCAGCTCCGCCGGCCCGAAGGCGTTGCCGTTCCTGCAGGCGGTGCTCGCGCGACCGGGATGCTTACCGTGGGGTAACGGGTCGGCATCGACCACCAGCTGGCCCTCAACCTGAAAAGGGGGCTAACGATAGCACCGGCGGATGCGTACCATGTCGCGGCGCCACTCGCCGGCGGCGGCGGGCGCCACGGGGTGGCAACGCTCTTCAGTGGGGGGATGCGGGCGCCGCGGGCTGCGGCGCGGGTGCACCGAGCAGCGCAGCGCAGTTCTCGTCCTTGGCCAGACCCGGATCGATGAAGGCAATGAGGGCGGCGAGCGGCGTGACGGCGCCGAGGGCGACCGCTACCGCGCCCTGCTTCGCGGTGGCCCCGACGTCGATGCCGACATGCGGATCGAGCAGGTGGCCGCGCAGCTCGATGGGGGTGCGCAGACGCGTCAGGCGCAGTTTCTTCGGCTGGCCGCGGATCTCGAGGTTCAGCTGCTCCGGGCCGAGGCGGATGTCTCCCTTGCCGGTGATGCGCACGTCCTGGGCATCGATGACGAAGGTCTGCACCTGCATGTCGCCCTGACGGATGTCGAACTGCGTCAGGCCGCAGCGCAGTGGCTCGCGGGCATCGCTCTTGCTCATGAGCAGTCCGAGGCCCTTCGCGATATCGATACCGGTCAGCTCGGCGAACGCGGCGTTGACTTCACCACCGGGCAGAACCGCGGTCAGGGTACCGTTGCCGTTGGCCAGCACGCGGTGCACCGAGTCACCGCGACCTTCAATGCGGGTGCGCGCCTGGAGCACGCCAGAAAGTGGCGGGGTGGCATTCGGCGCCTTGCCCTTGAACTGATCGAGCTTCAGGTCGCGCAGTCGCAAGTCCAGCTTCACGAGCGGGACATCCTGACGCGCGTCGATCTGTGCATCGGCCTCGACCCGGCCCTGCTCGAGCGTGAAGCGCACCGGCGCAAGGCCGAGCACACCCTCGTTGAGCTTGATGTGCATGGCGAGCTGGCGCATCGGCAGGGTGCCGAGCTCCACGGAACCGGCCTCGTATTGCACGTCGGCGTCCATCGCGCGCACCCGATCCACTTGCAGCCGCGAGTCGGGGAAGAGCCGCGCATTGGGGTCGCGCGCCTTGGGCGGCGGCGGGCTCTTCTGCGGCTGCAGCGTCGAGGGTTTGCCGGTCGGGGCGCCGACGGAGGCGACGAAGTCCCGCATCCGCAGGCGCTTGGAGGTGAGTTTGCCGCGGGCGTTCGGTCGCTTGCGCGAGAAGTCGAGATCCACCGCGCCGTTAATGTCACTCTCCCCCAGCGTGCCGGCGATGTTGCTCAGCTTGACCGTGTTGCCCTTGCGGTCCAGATCGAAGCGCAGGGAGTACGGCGGAGTATTCGGCAGTGTTACCTGTGTCAGGTAGAAAAGGTCTGCCAGGTCGCGGCCGCGCACGTTGAAGGTGAGCAGCAGGTCCGCGAGGTCAAACGGCCGGCGCAGCTTGCCACCGGCCTCGAGGCGCACGTCCCCGGCGCTGATATGCAGATCGAACGGGTACGGGTCGCCCGGTTGCAGGTTCATGATCGGACCGCCGGTCACCTGCATGGCGAAGGGCTCGCGGTTCAGCGTGCCTTGCCCGGCGATCCGCAGCGCTTGCGGGTTCTCCTGTGAGCCTTGCTGGCGCGCATCGATGCTGCCCTGCACCTTCAGGCGGCGGATGTCGTCGGCGATGTCGAGCTTGCCCCCCTCGATCAGCAGGTCGCGGACCACGGGCAGCTTCGCCGGCTTCTTGTTGCGCTCATTGGTCGGCGCCTGGTTCTCGAAACTCCAGTTGACGCGACCCGAGCGCTCCCGATGCAGATACAGATCCGGGTGCAGGATCATTACGCGCGGCAGGACGAGGTTGCTGCGCAACAGCGACAGCAACTGCAGCTGCACCTGCAGCCGCTCGACGCGCAGCAGCAGCGGCCGCTCCTCCCACGGCGGGTCCGCGACGGTCAGCCCCTCGGCATCGAAGGTGGGGTTGAACGACCATACGTGAGCGCGCAGCGGGCCTTCGATGCGTACCGGGCGCCCGAGCTGCGCGCTCGCCATGCGCTCGATCGGGTGCTTGAGGCGGTTCCAGGGGAACAGCGCGAGCACCAGCACGATGAGGAGCAGCAGCGCACCGAGCACGATGGCCGTGGCGCGCAGTACGCGCAGCAGCTGGGGGCTCATGGCGCGACCCACGCGTTACGTGTTGCCGCGATGCCGCATCTAACGACCTGCGCGGCTGAGGTGTTGGTCCCGGCGGGCATCCTCCTGATCACATAACGCTGCCGCGCTTGTGTATGTCGGTCCGCCGGTCGGTGTTGGGGTCGGTATAGACCTATCGCGGCGGGAATCCGAGCATAACTTTGCCTCGGCCGTGCCAACACACGCCAGCTTGCGGCGTGAAATAGCCGTATACGCGGCGGGTACCGGCGCGCGAGCAGTCATAGGTGTCGTGCAGCACTCCATCGACGACGGCACAGAGATGCCGTGACAGCGCGACCAGGATGCGGCCGGCCGGCAGTTCGACCGCGCGCAAGCGCAGCCGCGGACGGCCGCCGGGCGTGGTGGTGGTGACGAAAGTCCAGCCGTGCGCCTCGAGGAAACGCCGCACCGTGCTCTGGCGCAGCCAGGTGCGGGGATGGTTGCGCCGACGCGTGCCGCGCGACGTTTCGGCCGCCGCGACGGCGGCGAGCTCGGCGTAGATCTCGCGGTAGGAACGGCCGGTGGCGATGGCGATGGCGCGCACCGCACAGTCGCGCGTCTTGCCGCGAAAGCCGGCTGCAGCGCGACCGCCATCGTTGTACTGAAAACTCAGGCGGGCCGGTGCCTCAGGTCAGGGCCTGCGGAGTGGTGGGTGCTGACGGGATCGAACCGCCGACATTCGCCGTGTAAAGGCGACGCTCTACCAGCTGAGCTAAGCACCCCCGCCGCCGCCTAATGCGCGGGCGGCACGACCTGCTTCAGGCGCCGTACGTTGCGCCGGGGCTTGTCCTCGCCCTCGGCGCTGGCGGCCGCCGCCGGCACCGCGGGCGGCGCGTCGGCGCTCTGCTGCGGCATCGGCTGCTGGGTCAGGGCGATGGCGAGCACCTCGTCGATCCACTTCACGGGGCGGATCTCGAGGTTGCCCTTGATATTGTCGGGGATCTCGGCCAGGTCCTTCTGATTCTCGTCCGGGATCAGCACCGTCTTGATGCCGCCGCGGTGCGCCGCCAGCAGCTTCTCCTTCAGACCGCCGATCGGCAGCACCTCACCGCGCAGCGTGATCTCACCGGTCATCGCTACGTCCGACCGTACCGCGATGCGCGTCAGCGCGGACACCAGCGCGGTGCACATGCCGATGCCGGCGCTCGGCCCGTCCTTGGGAGTCGAGCCTTCCGGAATGTGCAGGTGCACGTCGTGCTTCTGGTAGAACTCCGGCTCGAGCCCGAGCACCTGGGCGCGGCTGCGCACCACGGTCATCGCGGCCTGGATCGACTCCTGCATCACCTCGCCGAGCTGCCCGGTGTGTTGCAGCTTGCCCTTGCCGGGAACCACCGCGGCCTCGATCGTCAGCAGCTCGCCGCCGACTTCGGTCCACGCCAGGCCGGTCACCTGCCCGACGCGGTTCATGTCTTCGGCTTTGCCGTAGCGGAAGCGGCGCACGCCGAGGAACTTGTCGAGGTTGCGGGGCGTGACCGCGACGGACTTCGCTTCCTTCTCCTTGTCCTTCTTGGTGAGGAGCATCTGCTTGACCGCCTTGCGCGAGATCTTGGCGATCTCGCGCTCGAGGTTGCGCACCCCGGCCTCGCGCGTGTAGTAGCGCACGATGTCCAGCAGTCCGGCGTCCGAGATCTTGAGCTCCTCGGGCTTGAGGCCGTTGTTCTTCATCTGCTTCGGCACCAGGTAGCGCCGCGCGATGTTCATCTTCTCGTCCTCGGTGTAGCCGGGCAGCCGGATCACCTCCATACGGTCGAGCAGCGGCGCCGGAATGTTGAGGCTGTTGGCCGTGCAGACGAACATCACCTCGGACAGGTCGAGATCGACCTCAAGGTAATGATCGTTGAAGGTGGAGTTCTGCTCCGGGTCGAGCACCTCGAGCAGCGCCGAGGAGGGGTCGCCGCGGAAGTCCATCGACATCTTGTCGACCTCATCGAGCAGGAACAGCGGGTTGTGCACCGCCGCCTTGGACATGTTCTGCACGATCTTGCCCGGCATCGAGCCGATGTAGGTGCGGCGATGGCCGCGGATCTCGGCCTCATCGCGCACCCCGCCGAGGGACATGCGCACGAACTTGCGGTTGGTGGCGCGCGCGATGCTCTGGCCGAGCGAGGTCTTGCCCACGCCGGGCGGGCCCACCAGGCACAGGATCGGGCCGCGCAGCTTGTCGACGCGCTGCTGTACGGCCAGGTACTCGACGATTCGTTCCTTCACCTTGTCGAGCCCGTAATGATCCTCGTCCAGCACCTTCTGGGCGCGGGCGATGTCCTTGATGATCTTGGTGCGCTTCTTCCACGGCACCTTGACCAGCCAGTCGATGTAGTTGCGCACCACGGTGGCCTCGGCCGACATGGGCGACATCATCTTCAGCTTGTTGAGCTCACCGGTGGCCTTCTCGCGCGCCTCCTTGGGCATGCCCGCCTTGGTGATCTTCTGCTCGAGCTCGTTGATCTCGTTGCCGCCCTCGTCCATCTCGCCGAGCTCTTTCTGAATGGCCTTCATCTGCTCATTCAGGTAGTACTCGCGCTGGCTTTTCTCCATCTGCGCCTTGACACGGCCGCGGATGCGCTTTTCGATCTGCAGCACGTCCATCTCGCCCTCGATGGCGACCAGGATGTGCTCGAGGCGCTTCTTGACGTCGAGGATCTCGAGCACCTTCTGCTTCTCGGCGAGCTTCAGCGACATGTGCGCCGCCACCGTGTCGGCGAGGCGGCCGGCCTGCTCTATGCCGGCAAGTGCGGTCAGCACCTCGGGCGGCACCTTTTTGTTCAGCTTCACGTACTGCTCGAACTGGGAGATGACCGAGCGCGCCAGTACGTCCATCTCCTTCTCGTCGTAGGTCTCGGTGTCCGGCAGCAGGGTGGCGTCCGCGGAGTAGTGCTCGCCGGCGTGCAGCCGCTCGATGCGCGCGCGGTCTACCCCCTCCACCAGCACCTTGACGGTGCCGTCCGGTAGCTTCAGCAGCTGCAGCACCGTGGCCACGGTGGCGATGCGGTACAGGTCGTCCGCCTTCGGATCGTCGACGTCGGCCTGCTTCTGCGCGACCAGCATGATGCGTTTGTCGGTGCGCATGGCGACGTCGAGCGCCTGAATGGACTTCTCGCGCCCCACGAACAGCGGCAGCACCATGTGGGGATAGACCACCACATCGCGCAGCGGCAGCACGGGCACGTTCTGCAATTCGGTCGGTGAGCTGGCTGGATTGGTTGGTTCGGACACGCTCAAGCCCTCGAGTTAAGACCTTGGGGTATCGGCTGCGGCGTCTGTCAGACCGTGGCCGATGGCGTTCGTAACGCCAATAGTGTAGCGGGAATTGTGGCGCGCGCACCCCGTTTCAAGTGACGCGCCTCACGGACTGGAGCGCGTGCACGCGCTCCCGCATGGGCTTTGCGGCTCAGTGGTGATTGGAACCGGAAGCTCGGCGCGGCTCGTCGACGCTGGCGAGGCGGCTGTCGTCGCTCCCGTACACCACGTACGGCTTAGTCTGGCCCTCGATCACGGTCTCGTCGATGACGATCTTCGCCACGTTGCGCATGGCGGGCAGCTCGTACATGGTGTCGAGCAGCACGGTCTCGAGGATGGTGCGCAGGCCCCGCGCTCCGGTCTTGCGCTGCATCGCGCGGTGCGCAACCGCCTTCAGCGCCTCGTCGCGGAACTCAAGTTCCGCACCTTCCATCTCGAAGAGCCGCCGGTACTGCTTGGTGAGGGCGTTCTTCGGCTCGGTGAGGATGGAGATGAGCGCGCCCTCATCGAGCTCATCGAGCGTCGCGACCACCGGCAGGCGGCCGACGAACTCGGGGATCAGACCGTACTTGATGAGGTCTTCCGGCTCGACGTCGTGGAACAGGTCGCTGCCGTGCGGGCGCGTATTGAGGTCGCGTACCTCCGAGGTGAAACCGATGCCGCTCTTCTGCGTGCGGTTGAGAATGATCTTCTCGAGCCCGGCGAACGCGCCGCCGCAGATGAAGAGGATGTTGCTCGTGTCGACCTGCAGGAACTCCTGCTGCGGGTGCTTGCGGCCGCCCTGCGGGGGCACCGAGGCGATGGTGCCCTCGATGAGCTTCAGCAGTGCCTGCTGCACGCCTTCCCCTGACACGTCGCGGGTGATCGAGGGGTTATCGGACTTGCGCGAGATCTTGTCGATCTCGTCGATATAGACGATGCCCGTCTGGGCCTTCTCCACGTCGTAGTCGCACTTCTGCAGCAGCTTCTGGATGATGTTCTCGACGTCCTCACCGACGTAGCCGGCCTCGGTCAGGGTCGTGGCATCGGCGATGGTGAAGGGCACGTTCAGCAGCCGCGCCAGGGTCTCGGCGAGCAGGGTCTTGCCGCAGCCGGTCGGGCCGATGAGCAGGATGTTGCTCTTGGCGATCTCGACTTCGTCCTTGGCGCGGCCGCCGCTGCCGCGGGTCTGCAGGCGCTTGTAGTGGTTGTAGACGGCCACCGAGAGCACCTTCTTGGCCTTCTCCTGGCCGATCAC
>JAFAPI010000107.1 GCA_019247195.1 Gammaproteobacteria bacterium | reverse complement strand
ATCTGCTACGAGATGCTCGCCGGGCAGAAGCCCTATACCGGCACCACCGCGATGGAAGTGCTGCAGCAGCACGTCAGCGCGCCGCTGCCGCTGCTGCCGCCCGCGCTCGAGCGCTACCAGCCCTTTCTCAACCAGCTCCTCGCCAAGGCGCGCGCCGAGCGCTTCGCCGCGGCGCGGGAGATCATCGCCGCCGCCACTGCGCTGCTGCCGGCGGTCGCCGCCGCGGAGGCGCAGCCGAGCGCCGCCTAGGGCGCCGCCCCCGCCTGCCCGCGCCGCTCGAACGCCCGCCCCAGCGCCAGCGCGAGCAGCATCCACACCAAGGCGATACCCGCGCCGAGCCAGCCGATCGCGCTCGCCCCGACACCGAGCCCGCCGGTCAGGGCCTTGTAGAGCGAGCCGCTGGTGGCATCGCCGCCGCGGTAAGCGAAGGTATCGATCAGGCTCTTGGCCTGATATTTCTCGTCGCGGCTCACCACCGTGAAGAGCGCATCGCGCGAGGGGCGCGTCAGGGCGTAGTCCGCGACGCGCCGCACGCCGTACACCGCGATCAGCACCGCAAAGGTGGGCAGCAGCGCAAACAGCGCGTAGCCCCCGAGCATCAGCGCCGGCACCAGCGCCAGGAGCGTGCGCATCCCCAGCCAGCGGAACAGCCGGCCGAACAGCAGCGCCTGCATGAGGAGCGAGGCGGCCTGCACCGCGAGGTCGAAACCCCCGAAGAAGCGGGTGCGCTCGTCGGTGCTGTGAAAAGCCGCCTTCACGAAGGCGGCCTGCTCCAGGTAGAGGAAGGTCGAGACCCAGGTCATCAGCACCACGAAACCGACGATGCCCAGGAGGTACGGCGAGCGCGCCACCTGCACGAAAGCCGCGAACACCCCGCCCCCCACCCCGCGCGCCTCCGACACCGGCGCGCCGGCGGCCGCCGTGGGCCGCTGCAGCCGCAGCACCTGCACCATCAGCAGCAGCGAGGCCAGCAGCAGCGCCGCCGAGATCGGCAGCAGGTTGATGGCGCCGAGGGGCACCGCGAGGCGGTTGGCGAGCAGCGGCCCGATCAGCCCGCCGGTGCTGGCGCCGGCCCAGATGAAGCCGAACAGCCGCCCCGCCTGCTCGCGCGAGAACACGTCCGCCATGAGGCTCCAGAAGGCGGCGACCACGAACAGGTTGAAGACGCTCACCCAGATGAAGTAGGTGCGTGCGATCCACGTGTGGTCGGTCTGCAGGTGGAACCACAGCCAGAACAGCAGCAGGTTCGCCACGAAGAACGCGTAGACCCAGGGCAGGAACACCCGGCGCGGGTAGCGCGAGGTCAGCCAGCCGTACACCGGCTGCAGTACGAGCATGGCCACGAACACGCCCCAGAACAGGTAGGGAAGATTCTCCAGCCCGGAGGTGATGCCGAGCGCATCGCGCACCGGGCGCAGCGTGGTGTAGCTGGCGAACACCAGCAGCAGCGTGGCGAAGGAGACGAGCAGCGCCGGCGCCTCGCCCGGCCTGAGGACGATGAGACGCGACAGCCAGCCGCCGCCGGGGGATGCGGCGGCGCTCATGGCAGGCCTGCCCCTGCTCGGGCTGTTGGGATGGCGTTGACGCTCACGAACCCTCCTCGACGGCCGGGGCCGGCTGCGGCCCGTGAGTGTGCCACAGTCCGTCGCCGGTGCTTGACGGCCCGCCGCCGCCCGGCGCACGCTGTCGCGCCTCAGCGCGGAGATAACAATGAGAAGAAGAGATTTCTGCCGCGGGGGGCTGACCGCCCTCGCCGCCGCGGCGCTGCCGCACCGCCCGCTCTACGCGCAGGCCGACGGCGCCACCGCACTCCTCGGACTCGACGGTAAGCCGCGCTCGCTGCCGCAGAGCGCGCTCGCCGAGCTGCGCGCCGCACTGCGCGGGGAACTGCTCACCCCCGGCGATGCCGGCTACGACGGCGCGCGCCGACTGTGGAACGCGGCCTTCAACCGCAAGCCGGCGCTGATCGCACGTTGTGCCGGCGCCGCCGACGTGGCCCGCGCCGTCAGCTTCGCCGCGACCCATCAGCTGCTGACGGCGGTGCGCGGCGGCGGCCACAGTCTCTCGGGCCAGTCGGCCTGGGACGACGCCTTCATGATCGATCTCGCGCCGATGCGCGCCGTGGACGTCGACCCGCAGGCGCGCCGCGCCCGCGTCGGCGCCGGGGCACTGCTGGGCTACCTCGACCGTGAGGCGCAGGCCTTCCGGCTCGCCACACCCGCCGGCACCGTGGCCGACACGGGCGTCGCCGGCCTCACCCTCGGCGGCGGCGTGGGCCGGCTGGCACGCCGTTTCGGGCTTAGCTGCGACAACCTCGAGGCGGTCGAACTCGTGACCGCCGACGGGCAATGGCGGCGCGCGAGCGCGCAGGAGCACCCGGAGCTGTTCTGGGCGCTGCGCGGTGGCGGCGGCAATTTCGGCGTCGTCACCGAGTTCGTGTTCCGGCTGCACCCGGTCGAGCCGCTCATGTTCGGCGGAGCGCTGGTGCTGCCGTTCGACAACGCGCGCCAGACGCTGCGCAACTACGCCGAGATCCTCGCCGACGCGCCCGACGAGCTCTACGTCGACGTCGATCTGGAGACCGACCGTGAGCTCGGCCGCATCATGAGCTTCGATGTCTGCTACAGCGGGCCGCAGGCGCAGGCCGAGCGGGTGCTCGCCCCGCTGCGCAAGCTCGGCAAGCCGCTGAAGGACGGGCTGCGGCCGGCGCTGTATACCCAGCTGCAGGGCAGCGCCGACACGCCCGGGTTCAGCCGCTTCGGCGCCTACGTGAAGGGCGGTCTGATCAGCGGGATCACCGGTCCGCTCGCCGATGCGATGGTGGAGTTCATCGAGCAGGCGCCCTCGGATGCGCTCATCGTCTGGGCGCAGCACCAGGGAGGTGCGATCGGCCGCATTGCGCCGTCCGCCACCGCCTACTTCGGCCGCGGCGCGAGTCACAACGTCGGGCTCGCCGCGTTCTTCCCCATGGAGGGCGATGCGGGGGCGGCGAACCGTGCGTGGGTGAAGAGCGCCTGGGCCCGGGTCGAGCCGCTGACGCACGGCAACTACGTGAACATCGCCAACACGGAGGAAGAGGACCGTGTGCACGCGGCCTACGGCGCCAACTACCCGCGCCTGGCGCGCCTCAAGCGCCAGTACGATCCCAACAACCTGTTCCGACTCAACGCCAACATCAAACCGGTCTGAGCGCGCCGCGGCGACACTGCGGCCACGCTTGACACCCTCCGCGGCGGCGGGTGCAATGCAGCGGACGCGCTGCGGGTCGAGAGGTCGTTCGCGCCGACACAAAACACGCCATGCATCTCGTCGACACGACCCTCTTTTATTCCCCGACCAGCGGCGGCGTGAGACGCTACCTGCGCGCCAAGCACGCCTGGCTGCGGCACAACACCGCCTGGGAGCACACGCTCGTCGTTCCCGACCGCCAGACGCGCATCGAGCGCGGCGGCGTGTGTACGCTCGCCGGCTATCCGGTGCCGGGAACCTTCAACTACCACCTGCCGCTGAACCCGCGGCGCTGGACCCAGCTGCTGGCCGCGCTTGAACCGAGTCTCATCGAGGCCGGCGACGCCTTCCATCCGGCCTGGTGCGCCTGGCAGGTCGCGCGCCGCCGCAACATCGCGCTCGCCGCCTTCTACCATTCGAACCTGCCGCAGATCATCGGCCGGCGCATCGGCTCGCTCAGCGAGCGGCCGCTCGGTCGCTACGTGCGCTGGCTGTACGAGCGCTTCGACGTGGTGTTCGCGCCCAGCCGTGTGATGTGCGAGTACCTGCAGGCACTGGGACTCTCGCACGTGGTGCACCAGCCGCTCGGCGTCGACACGGAGACCTTCGCCCCGGTGCGGCGCACCCTGGCGCTGCGTGAGCTGCTGCAGCTGCCGGCCGGGACACGCCTGCTGGTGTATGCCGGGCGCTTCGCGCGCGAGAAGAACCTGCCGGTGCTGCTGCAGGCCTTCGCGCGCCTCGGCGCTCCCTACCATCTGCTGCTGATCGGCGGCGAGCACGGCCGGCGCCCGGCGGCCAACGTCACCATGATCCCCTACCGCCGCGACAGCCAGGAACTGGCCCGCTGGATCGCCTCGGCCGACGCCCTGGTGCACGCCGGCACCAAGGAGACCTTCGGGCTGGTGATCCTCGAGGCGATGGCCTGCGGCCGGCCGGTGGTGGCCGCGCGCGCCGGCGCCTTCCCCGAGCTCATCGACGAGAGCGTCGGGGTGCTCGCCGAGCCGAACGATCCGGCCAGCATGGCGGAGGCCATCGAGGCACTCTACGAACGCGACCTCGAGGCGCGCGGCGCCGCGGCGCGCGCGCGCGTGCTGCGGCACTTCACCTGGCAGCGCGCCTTCCACGCGCAGCTCGCCACCTACGCCTCGCTGCTCGGCACGCTGCGCGAGCCGCTCACCGCCGGGGCGATCCTGCCGAGCAGCTCCTGAGCCTCAGCGCGAGATCAAGAGCACGCCGAGAAAGAGCAGCACCGCGCCGCCGGCGCGCCACACGGTCAGCGGGTGGCGCGGGAAGCCGAGCCAGCCGTAGTGATCCACCAGGAGCGAGGTGAGCAGCTGGCCGAGGACGATGAGCGCGAGCAGCACCGCCGCCCCGAGGCGCGGGCCGGCGATGATGCTGCTGACGATGTAGTAGACCCCGAGCACGCCGCCGAACCACGCCCAGGCCGGCACCGCCTGCCACTGCGCGCGCACCGGCCAGGCGGTGCGCGTGGCGAGCAGCAGCGCGGCGAGGGTCAGCGAGCCGACCAGGAAGCTCACCAGCGCGGCGCTCAGCGGGCTGTCGAGCGCGCCGCGCACGGTGTTGTTCAGTCCGACCTGGACGATGAGCACCACGCCGGCGCCGAAGGCGAGCAGGTAGAGCAGCCCGCTCATTCAGCGGCCCAACCGCCGCAGCAGGGTCGGCCCGGCGCGGCTCGCGGCCAGGGCGAGCACGAGCCGCCACAGCAGCCGCTTGGCGAGCGGCACCGGCCGGGGCGGCAGCGCAGCATAGAACGCGGTGTCGATGCACCGGTGCAGGTGCGCGTAGGGAGCGTCGATGCGCCAGACGCGCCCCGCCGCCCGCAGCGCGAAGCCCCCGCCCTCGAGCGGCTCGACCTCGGCATCGCGCAGGAGCTCGGGGCAGTCCGCCGGCGCCACCCCCGCGAAGGCGAGCGTGGCGTCCTCGCCCGGGTGACCGCGCAGCGTGCCGGCCAGCGTCAGGCCGAGCGGTGGCGGGGTGCGCACACAGCGCACCGCGCCGACGAAGACGGCGCGCGTCTCATTCACCGGTGGGCAGGCCACGGGAACCCTCCGTGCGGGGCGGGGGAGGATTGTACGATAGGGTCGTGGCCGGCCTGACACTGACACCGCGGCGGGACCTGACGCTCGTACACGCGACCTCGCTGGTGGTCGGCATCGCGATCGGCACCGGCGTGTTCCTCAAGTCGGCAACCATGGCGCAGCTGCTCCCCAGCCCGCTCGCCGTGCTCGCCGCGTGGCTCGTCGCCGGCCTCGTCGCGCTGCTGGCGGCGCTGTGCTTCGCCGAGCTCGGCGCGCTGCTGCCGGATGCGGGCGGGGAGTACGTGTACCTGCGCGCCGCGTACGGCCAGATTCCGGCCTTTCTCTTTGGCTGCAACAGCTTCGTGCTCGGCGGGGCGAGCATCGCCGCCTACGGCGCGGCGGTGGCGATCTTCATCGCCGACATCCATCCGCTGGGCGGTCCGTGGTGGAGCGCCACGCTGCCGCTGCCCGGCGGCGGGGTGCACCTCGGCGTCGGCCCGCGCGAGCTGATCGCGCTCGCGGTGATCGGCTTCTTCGCCGCCATCAACTGCGCCGGGGTCGCCCTCGGCGGGCGCGTGCAGACCCTGCTCACGCTCATCAAGCTCGCGGCCATCCTCGCCGTCGCGGGCGGGGTGTGGGCCCTGTCCGGCACCCACGGCGCCGGCTACCTGCTCGGCCGTGGCGCGGGGCCGCACGGCGCGGCCGGCTTCGGTGCGGCCGTCTTCGCCGCGCTGTGGGCCTACAGCGGCTGGCAGTACCTGCCCATGGCCGCAAGCGAGGTGCGCGAGCCGCAGCGCACCCTGCCGATCGCCATCATCGGCGGCACGCTGCTGGTGCTCATCCTCTACCTCCTGATCAACGGCGCCTACCTGTGGGCGTTGCCGTACGCGGTGGTGGCCGCCGCCAACTCCACCGCGCACCCCTCGGCCCCCTCGGTCGCGGCGCGGGCGGTGCAGACCTTCCTCGGCACCCGCGCGCTGGCGGTCGCGGCCCTGATCTTCCTCATCTCCACCATCGGCTCGCTGAACGGCACCATCCTGACGCGCGCGCGGGTCACCTACGCGGCGGCGCGCGACGGGCTGTTCTTCGCGCGCTTCGGGCGGCTGAGCCCGGTGAGCCGCGTGCCGGTGACGTCGCTCCTGTGGCTGTGCGCCTGGGGCGCGCTGCTCGCCCTGAGTGGCACCTTCGATCAGCTGACCAACATGGCGGTGATGTCGTACGCGCTCTTCTGGATCCCGGTGAATCTTGCGGTGCTGGTGCTGCGGCGCCGGCTGCCGCAGGCGCCGCGCCCCTTCCGCGTGCCCGGCTACCCGTGGGTGCCGCTGCTGGTCACGCTCGTCATGCTGGGGATCGTCCTCAGCGCCTTCCTCACCACCCCGCGCGACTCTTGCGCCACGGTGCTGCTCATCCTGCTCGGGCTGCTGCTCTACCCGCGTTTCCGGCGCGAGCGCGCGCGGCTCACTGCGACTCCAGCTCCCAGAGCGTGAGGGGCGCGCCGCGGCGCGCCCAGAACCCGAGCCCGAGCTCCTGGAAGTGCGGCGCGAGGCGCTGCCGGTACCAGCGCGCGCTGCGCAGGTGTACGGCCGCATCCGTGCGCTCGCGGTCGCAGTTCTCCGCGTAGTCGCGCCGCGTCAGGGCGCTGAAGTACAGCACGCCGCGGCACAGCCGCGCGAAGTTGCCGAGGGCGCGGACCGCGGCCGCCCTCTCCAGGTACTGCAGCACGTCGTAACAGATGACCAGGTCGAAGGGGCGGCGCGAGCGGTAGCTCTCGATGCGGCCGCGCGTCCAGCCGTAGCGGCGGCACAGGTACTCGCTCACCTCGAGCGCGGTGTACTGCGCGCGCGGCAGGAGCCGCCGCAGCGGCCGGCGCAGCAGGCCGATGCCGCAGCCGGCCTCGAGGATGCGCCGCACCGGCAGTCCGGCGTGCAGCGTGACCGCAGCGATGAGCGTGGCGCGCGCCTGCATCTCGGCGCGGGTGGCCACCGCAGTGCGCGGGTCGTAGTAGAAGCGGCGGTAGTAATCGCGATCGAACGAGGTGGGGCGGTGCATGCCCCATCCTGACTGAATGCGCGCTGAATGTGCGCGGCGTCGCGCCG
>JAFAPI010000187.1 GCA_019247195.1 Gammaproteobacteria bacterium | reverse complement strand
GAGGGCGTGCGGCTCAGTGGCGAGCTCGCGCACCGCGCGCCAGCCCTCCTGACCCAGGTGCAGCGTGGCCGGCTGGCGCAGCACCCAGCTCAGCGCACAACCCGCCGGCAGCTGCGTCAGCGGCGCCGCCTCGCTCCAGACCGCGTGCGTGAGCGGCGGGCGCTCGCCGTGATAGCGCTCCCATACCGCCGCGGGCCGATCGAACGGCCGCCGCAGCCGCCGTGAGGCGGCGAGTTTCAAGAACTCGGCATGCGCCCACACCAGCGGCATGGCCGAGCCGGTCGGACGCCCGGGACGCAGCGCGCGCGCGGGAATCGGCGCGGCATCCCACACCTGCTCAGGCAGCATCCCGCCGGCGGAGGCCATGCGCGCCATCGCCTCGAGGTAGGGCAGCTCGTCGGCGCCCGCGCACAGCTCGTAGTGTCCCCGCTCGCCTGTCAAGAGCGGCCAGGCGCGCCCGCGGCCCGTGCCGTCATAGGGGGAGCCATCGTCGTGCTCGCCGTAACCGTCCTCGTTATAGCGATGCCAGCACGGCCCGCTCGGGGTCTGCACCTTCAACAGCGTATCCGCGAGCGACAGCGTCGCGCGGATGAACGGATCGTCCGCGCGACGCAGGCCGAAACGCACCAGCTGCAGGAAATCGACGCTCACCTGGGCACTCGGCGGCAGGCCCGGGTCGATCGCGCGGTTGCGTACCGGCAGCACCGCCTCGGGGGTGCTGCGGTCGGCGCTGAGCGCCTGGGGCGGCGCGATACGCATGTAGTAGCCGGGTAGACCGTAACGCTGCGCCAGGGGTGTGCCGCGCGCACAGGTCCACTCCTCCAGGCACGCGTTCCAGTAGTCCGCCACGGTGAGCGCGAGGCCGCGCGCCTGCGGGTCGAGGAACCGGCTGCCCGCGACCAGGGCAGCGATGCTGACCGCGAGCGTGAAGGTGTTGAGTCCGGCGTCCTCCTCCCAGCGGTCCTGGTCCGAAGCGGGGCCTTCGCGCACCAGGAAGCCGAGCGCGCGCCGCACCATGTCGCCCACCTCGGTGCCGCCGAGGGCGTCGCGCTCGGCGAGAGCGGCGGCGAGCAACACCGGAAAGGCGGTCTCATCCAGCTGCACTCCCGTCCAGTGGCCGCGGCCGCCGAGCCACTGGTTCTGACTCCAGTGGCCATCGGCATGCTGCGTGGCAATGAGGTAGCCCAAGGTGTCGCGCGCCTCGCGCAGCGCGCCGACCGCGAGCAGCGCGCCGGCGCTCTCGCACAGGTCGCGTGGCCAGACGAGGTGGTAGCCGGCGCGCTCCTCGCGGGTGTTGCCCCACGGCACGCTGAGGCTCGCCACCAGCGCGCCGGGGTAGGTCTTATCCTGATGAACGCGCAGCACCATGCTCGACAGCTGCAGCTGCGTGGCGCACTCGGCTGGCAGTTGCGCCGCGAGCGCCTGCACCGCACCGCAGCGACCGTGCCACGCGCGCCAAGACTGCAGCTGCCGCGCCCAGGAGACGGCGAACGGCTCGGTGAGCACCGTGAACGCCAGGGTCGCGGCGGCCTCGGGGCTGCTCGCGAAACCGAGCGCCAGCACGCACTCGCGGGGCAGCGCCCCGGTCAGGGCGACATTGCCGGGGCCGGCCGTCTCGTACTCCCAGCTGAGGCGGCCGTGCTGCTTGAAATCCTGCCAGCCATCGCTCGCGCCCACGTAGCCCGCGCTGGGTTGCTGCCACGCGTCCCCCTGCGTCGCGTCCGCCGCGGCGAGCGCCAGCGCGAACGGACCCTGCTGCGCGCTGAGCACGCGCCGACCGCCGTAGACATTCACCTGCGCCAGGTTATTGGCGCCGGTGCCGCCCAGGTGCGGAGCCAGCAGCGCGTAGGGCCGCAGGGCCGCATCGCCGCGCAGCCGCACCTCGATGAGGAGGACATCGCGGTGCTCGCAGGGCGTGACCCGCAATCCGAGCTCGAAGCGCTCGTGATGGTGCACGATGCGCACCGCGGGACAGCCCGGCGCCTCTAGCTCGACCACGTGCTGCCACAGCCGCTTCAGCTCGACCCAGAAGCCGGCGCCGTCGCCGACGATCAGGCCGAGATCGCGGATCTGCGGCAGGTCGATGCGCGGGTAGTAGACCTCATTGATGATCCCGCCGCCGATGGTGAACCACAGCCGCGAGGAGCCGAGCGCGCAGCCGACCATCTCCTTGTCGCTGCTGCACCAGGTCGGCGGCAGCCCGGGCGCCCCGGGCGCGGCGGCCATCAGCGCCGCTGCGCAGCGTCGCGCGGCAGGCGTCCGCCGCGCAGCTGCCACAGCCGCAGCCCGCCGCGGAAGGCATTGCGGTTGTCGCCCAGGCGCGCCCCCGGCGGCAGGCCGTGCAGGTGCTTGACGTTGCCGCCGCCGAGCACGACGTAGTCCACCTCGAAGGCACGCCGCAGGTGCTCGACGACCTCCGTCACGCTCGCCCGCCACTTCCTGTTGCCGCGCCGCCGGCGTCCCCGCTCACCGAGGTAGTCCTCGTACGTACGGCCGTGCTTGTAGGGGATGTGGCCCAGCTCGGTCGGCTCGACGACCCCGTCGACGATGAGGG
>JAFAPI010000184.1 GCA_019247195.1 Gammaproteobacteria bacterium | reverse complement strand
TGTGTGCGGATCTGGCGTTCTCGCGCGGGGCACGCGCCCTTGAGTGCGCCGACCTGCTACGTGTTCCGCATCGATCTTTGTGGGTGGAGTGGTGTACGCGACCGTGGTACCGCGCACTCAAAGCCAATGGCTTTCCGCTGCGTACCGCTCCGGGAAGCGACTCGGGACGTCGCGGTGCGCTGCTGCGCGCCAGCGCCGACGGACGTTCGGGCATTGTGCGCACGTGCTGGAGTGCCGGGGCAGACAATGGGGAAGCGCTCGCCAGCAGCGTCGAGGCTTACTTCGATTTCGACACACCCGCAGGCGGTGCGCCGACCCCGCCGGCGGATGAGGGTGAGGATGCGTCGCGCGCTCAAGTGCGCGATTCGGCGCACAGGGAGAGTGCCGACGTCATCGCCCGCTGTTTTCGTTTTCGCTACGAGCGCAGCTGGAGTGAGTACTACCGCCGGGCGGCTCTCGCCCCGCCCGTCCAGGAGGCGCTATGGAGGCACGCGCTCGGCACGATAGCGCTCGATATCCCGCTGCTCCTCGCCTTCCTCTTGCTCATGGCAGCGCGTGCCGGCCTTCCGCAGCGCGAGCCTGAGCTTGCGGCTTTGAACCGCGCGCGCCGCCACGCCGGCAAGCGGCCAGTCCTCGGACACGTGGAGGTCCGCGCTCCATTGCTGCCGGAGTTCCGTGGGCCTGTGTATCAGACGCCGGGCCGCAGCTCGCGCAGCGTTCCGCGTCTGCATCAGGTGCGGGGTCACCTGATGCGCCGTGGCGGCGCGCTGTATTGGCGTATTCCGCACCTGCGCGGCAGCGCGCGCGCAGGTGGGATCCAGAAACGAACCGTCATCTGGACCTTCGACGCTCGCCCCCCTTCCTGACTCGCCGCGTCAACCCGCCCGCGGCGGGCCACCGCGTCCGCACGGCTTTATCGGCACCGCGGATTTCGCGTAACCTGTCTCCCGCACTGCGGGAGAGTTCCATGAGCGACTGGCCCCGTTGCCTCATTCTCGGCCTATGCCTCGGCGCAACCCCGCTGCTGGCCCAGGACGTGCTGCAGGTCGCCCCGCAGAACCATCGGCTGGCACTCGACAACGTCCACGCCCGCGTGTTCGAAGTCCGCCTCGCGCCGGGCGAGCGTACCGGCATGCACAGTCACCCGCGCGGCCTGGTGTACTTCCTGAGCGATGCCAGAATCCGCGCCACCTACCCGGACGGCCGCAGCGAGGAGCGCACCGTCAAGGCGGGTGAGGCGCGCTGGCTCGAGCCGGTAACACACGCCATCGAGAACCTCGGCGCGAGCGAGTTCCACGAGATCCACGTCGAGCTCAAGGATTGAGCGCCTGCCCTCGAACAGTGACCACGCTCGGCGCCGCGCTGGCGGCGCTCGGCAGTGCGCTGGCGGTGGCCGAAGCGCCCGTGGCGCGAGTCGACGCAGCGGTTGTGCAGGAGATGCACGCCCAGCACGTCCCCGGCGTCGCTGTGGCGGTGATACGCCGCGGCACCGTCCTGATTGCCAAGGGTTACGGCGAGGCAAATGTCGAGCACCACGTGCCCGTCACGCGCCAGACCCTTTTCCAGTCCGGCTCGGTCGGCAAGCAGTTCACGGCGGTGGCGGTCATGCTGGCAGTGGAGGACGGGCAACTCGCGCTCGACAGCGAAGTCAGGCAGTACCTGACCGATGCGCCGCCGACCTGGCGCGGCATTACCGTGCGCCACCTCCTCACGCACACCTCAGGTCTCGCCACCTACACCGAGCGCGATCTCAACTACCGCAGCGACTACACCGAGGAGCAGCTGCTCAAGGTGATGTACGGCCTGCCGCTGGAATTTGCCCCCGGGTCACGCTGGAACTACAGCAACAGCGGCTACCTGGTGCTCGGCATCCTCCTGCACCGGGCCACCGGGCGCTTCTACGGGGACATCCTGCGGGATCGCATCTTCCGGCCCCTGCACATGGACAGCGCCCGCATCATCTCCGAGGCGGACATCGTGCCGCATCGCGCCGCCGGGTATCAGCTGCGCTCCGGCGAGCTCAAGAACCAGGACTGGGTCGCTCCCTCGCTCAACACCACGGCCGACGGGGCACTGTATCTCTCGCTCGACGACTACATCGCCTGGGATCGCGGGCTGCGCCAGCGCGCCATCCTGAAGCCCGAGAGCTGGGCGCAGATCTACACGCCCGTCACGCTCACGAGCGGACGCAGCTACCCGTACGGGTTTGGCTGGGAGGTCGAGTCCACGCCGCGCGGCCCGTGGTACCACCATGGCGGGTCGTGGCAGGGATTCAGGACGCACATCGCGCGCTATGGACCGGACGAGCTGACCGTGGTGGTGCTCGCCAACCTCGCCGAGGCCCGTCCGGCGCGCTTCGTCGATGCGATCGTCGCGGTGCTGGACCCCAGCCTGCCGCGCATCGAGCCGCGCGAGCCGATCAAGGACCTGGAGCCGGACGTCGCAGGACGCGTTGGGGCGCTGCTTGGCGAGCTCGCCGCCGGACGGCTGTCCGAAGCCACCTTGCCGAAGATGCGGCGTGACTTCTTCCCGGAGGACCTCGCCGCGGTCCGCGCCCAGGTCGAGCCGCTCGGTACGCTGGCGCGGCTCGAGCTCGTGCAGCGGCGCGAGCTTGGGGATGAGCGCGAGTATGCCTACCTCGCGCACTATCCTGAGCGCACGCTGCGGGTCAGTGTCACCTTCGCTGCCGACGGGGCGGTCACCGACCTCGATATCGGCCCGGAATAGCGACGGCGGCTGCAGGCGGCCTGCAGCTTCCAGGTGACGCGTCCGCCTCAGAGGAGCCGATAGTAGATGGTCGTGGGGCAGGCCCCGCCGCCCGGCCAGAGCGCATAGCCTGGAATGTCCCCCACGCGCTGCCAGCCGCAGCGCTCATAGAGCCGACGCGCCGCATCACTCGCGGTGTCGAGCACCAGCACCGTGCGTCCGGCCTCGCGCGCGCTCATCTCCGCCGCCTCGAGCAGAGCACGCCCCACCCCGCGCCGACGCGCGCTGCGGCGTACCAGCATCTTCGCGAGGTCGGCGCGATGAGGCTGGTTCTCCGCGCGCGCCAGCACCAGCTGAACCGTGCCCAACAGCTCCCCGCCAGAGCCCTCGGCGAGCAGCAGCCGCCGTGCACCGCGGCGCAGCGCTGCCTCCACCGCCTGCCAGAAGCTCAGCGCCTTCGCCTGCGACATGGGCAGCATGAAACCCACCGAGTCACCGCCCTCGACGCAGTCGGTCAGCACCTCGCAAAGACCCGTGAGGTCCGCCTGGCTCAGTTCCGTCGCGGCGCGGATGGACACGTTCATGGGGCCCATGATACGGGGAGCGTACGCGTGTCCTGCAGCGAATGGGTACGCATGAGGAAACGTCTTCCGGGGTGTTCCTGAGTTCGATCGTCGCGGCGCCCTTCACCACGAGGTTTACACGTCGCGGGCACGTGGGCGATCCTCTGATCTCCCTCGCCGCAGGATCAATCCCATGTTCGATCGCAAGCCCCTCACCCGCCGCGCCATGCTGCCGCGGCTCGCAGGCCTCGCGCTCGTACCGCTGTCGCTGCGCCTCGGGCGCGCCCGCGGCGCGGAGCTGCTCTCGCCGGAGGACCCGCAGGCGAAGGCGCTGCAGTACACCGAGGACGCGCAGCGCGCCACGGCCGCCACCGCCGGCAGCCGCTGCGCCACGTGCGCCCTTTATCAGGGGCCGGAGGGCTCGACGCAGGGTCCGTGTCAGATCTTCCCGGGCAAGGAGGTGAAGGCGGCCGGCTGGTGCGCGTCCTGGCAGCCGCAGATCTGAGCGCGCGCTCAGCTGTAGCAGGGTCCGGTCTCGCGCACCTCGATGGTCGCCCATTCCGCGGCGGGGCAGTCCCGCGCATGGCGCAGCGCCTCCTCGCGGCTGGCGACGTTCAGCAGGAAGTACCCGCCGATCAGCTCCTTGGCCTCGGTGAACGGGCCGTCGAGGACCGCCGCACGTCCGGCACGCGATTCGAGCCGCACCGCCTCGCGTTTGAGCGAATTCACCCCGAGCAGCACGCCTTTCTGCTGCAGCTCCTGCGCGTAGTCGAGCATGCGCTGGTAGACGGCGGCGCCCTGCTCTGCACTGCGCGCAGCGCGCTGACCGGTCGGCTCGACGATGAGAAGCAGGTACGGCATGAGAGTCTCGCTTGAGAGGTCAGCTGGCGCGGCACGCCGCCGCGCGGTCCTGTAACAGGGCTCGCTCGCGCGCATTCTGGGCCAGCTCCGCGGCGCGCTCGAACTCCGCGCGGGCCTCCGCCTTGCGGCCGAGCCGCACCAGCAGGTCACCGCGCACGCTCGGCAGCAGATGATACGCGTGCAAGCGGCCCTGGGCGGCGAGACGGTCGGTGAGCTCGAGCCCGGCCGCGGGGCCGTAGGCCATGGCAACGGCCACCGCGCGGTTGAGCTCGATGACCGGGGAATCGACCAGGCGCGCCAGCTCGTCGTAGTACGCGGTGATCTGCACCCAGTCGGTCTCCTCGGGGGCGAGCGCCCGCGCGTGGCAGGCGGCGATGCCCGCCTGCAGGCGATAGGGGCCGCGCGGCTGACCCAACGCGTCCG
Organism: Gammaproteobacteria bacterium; assembly: GCA_019247195.1. Taxonomy (GTDB): domain Bacteria; phylum Pseudomonadota; class Gammaproteobacteria; order Steroidobacterales; family Steroidobacteraceae; genus 13-2-20CM-66-19. The sequence goes on along the minus strand of JAFAPI010000184.1, from coordinate 24 downwards.
CCCGTCCGAGCGCGAGCAGCCCGC
>JAFAPI010000098.1 GCA_019247195.1 Gammaproteobacteria bacterium | reverse complement strand
CCGGGCTTCGGCGAGGAAGCCGGGCAGGCGCTGGCGCGGCATCCCGAGGTCGACCTGGGGGTGGCGGGCGAGGGCCTGGCCCGCCTCCTCGCCGAGGCCGGGCACGACGTTGAGCACCCCCGGCGGAATGCCGGCCTCGAGCGCGAGCTCCCCCAGCCGCAGGCCACTCAGCGGGGACTGTTCGGCGGGCTTGAGGACGACGCTGTTGCCGGTGAGGAGCGCGGGGCCGAGCTTCCAGCAGCTGATGATGAGCGGGTAGTTCCAGGGCACGATCGCCGCGACTACCCCCAGCGGCTCGCGCCGGATCACCGCCAGGTCACCCCCGCCGGTGGGTGCGACCTCGTCGTAGAGCTTGTCGGCGAACTCCGCGTAGTACTCGATGCAGTCGGCGCAATTGGCCACATCCACCGTGAGGGCCTGGCTGATCGGCTTGCCCACGTCCAGGCTCTCGAGCAGTGCGAGCTGCGCGCGGTCGGCACGGATGGCCTCGGCGAAGCGCCGCAGGATCTGCTTGCGCTCGCGAGGGTCGCGATCGCGCCAGACACCGGCCTCGAAACTGGCACGCGCTGCCTCGACGGCCGCTTCCACCTCGCGCAGTCCGCCGCGTGCCACCGCGGCGATCACCCGGCCGTCGATCGGACTGACGTCGTCGAAGCGGCGTCCGTCGGCCGCCTCCACTGCGCGCCCACCGATGAGCGCACGGCCGTGGGGCCTGAGGGCCGCGGCGAGCCGCTCCCAGCCTGCCCGGTCGGTCGGTACCGTGCTCATGGCGCAAGCTTCCTCGCTCCGCCGGTGCCGCCGCAGTCTAGAATTTGAATAGCCCCATCTAAAAGAGGCATCGGTGCGCGGCCGACCCTGATTAAAATGACGCCGCCCCCAAATCCTCGGCGGAAGGCAGCACCATGGCGAAGAAGGTCAAGCGCGCGCGCCCCCGGCGGCGTCCGGCCGGCCGGGCATCCCGATCCACGCCGCCCCGCGTGGCCGCCCGGAGCGCGCCGGCACGGGGGTCGGGTCTGCTCGAGCGCCTGGCCGGCGGCGCGGTGATCTGCGCCGAGGGGTACGTGTTCGAGCTCGAGCGCCGCGGCTACCTGCAGGCGGGAGCCTTCGTGCCGGAGGTACTGTTCGAGCACCCGGAGGTGGTCGAGCAGCTGCACCTCGACTTCGTGCACGCGGGCTCGGATGTGACGCAGGCACTCACTTACTACGTGCACCGCGAGAAGCTGCGCGTCATCGGCCGTGAGCAGGACCTGGTGCCGATGAACCGGGCGGCGCTCTCGATCGCGAAGCGGGTGGCGCGCCGCACCGGCACGCTGTTTGCGGGCGATCTCTGCAACACCAATATCTACGACCCGGCCGACAAGAGCAGCCACAAGGAGGTCGCGCGCATCTTCGCCGAGCAGGTCGGATGGGCGGAGGAGGCCGGTGTCGATTACTTCGTCGGCGAGACCTTCTCCTGGGGGGCCGAGGCGCTGCTGGCCCTCGCGGCGATGCGGGCCGGCTCGAAGGCGCCGGCCGTCATCACCATGGCGATGCACCGCGAGGACGTGACACGCGAGGGCTGGAGCGCGGCGGAGGTCTGCCGGCGACTCGAGGACGCGGGCGCGGACGTGGTCGGTCTCAACTGCCACCGCGGTCCGAAGACGATCATGCCGTTGCTGCACGAGATCCGCGCCGCGGTGCGCTGCCACGTCGCGGCGCTGCCGGTTCCCTATCGGACCACGGCCGCGCAGCCGTCCTTCATGTCCCTGACCGATCCCGGTTGCGACCACGCGCGCGCCTTCCCGGTCGGGCTCGACCCATTCGTGTGCACGCGCCAGGAGATCTTCGCCTTCGGCAAGGAAGCGCTCGAGCTGGGCGTGCGCTACCTCGGCGTCTGCTGCGGCGCAGGCCCGCATCATATCCGCGCACTCGCCGAGAGCCTGGGACGCCGACCGCCGGCGAGCCGCTATTCGGTGGACATGTCGCGGCACGCCTTCTTCGGCACCCACGAGCGCATCCGCCAGGTGCAGGTCGACTACCGCGGAAAGCTCTGAGCTTGCGCTATTCGGCCCTCGCGCTGCTGCGCGGCGCGCTCAGCGGTGGACGCAGCTGGCAGCCGGCCTGGCGCTCACCCGAGCCCAAGGCTGCCTACGACGTGCTGATCGTCGGCGGCGGTGGCCACGGTCTGGCGAGCGCGTACTACCTCGCCCGGAACCACGGCGTGCGCAACGTCGCGGTACTCGAGCGCGGCTGGCTCGGTGGCGGCAACACCGGGCGCAACACGACCATCGTCCGCTCCAACTACCTCTACCCGGAGAGCGCACGCCTCTACGACTTCTCGCTGCGGCTGTACGAGGGGCTGTCGCGCGAGCTCAACTTCAATCTCATGTTGAGCCAGCGCGGGCTGATCGACCTGGCCCACAGCCGTCACGATCTGGACTCCATGGCGCGCTGGGTCAACTCGATGCACATGAACGGCATCGACGCCCGGTTGCTCTCGCGCGAGGAGATCGCCGCGCGCCTGCCGCTGCTGGACGTGTCGCCGGAGGCACGCTATCCGGTGCTGGGCGGTTTCGAGCAGCCGCGCGGCGGAACGGCCCGGCATGACGCGGTGGCGTGGGGCTACGCCCGCGCGGCCGATGCGCTAGGCGTGGACATCGTGCAGAACTGCGAGGTGACCGGCTTTCTCAGGGGCGGGCATGGGGAGGTGACCGGCGTCACCACCAGCCGCGGTACCATTCGCGCGCAGCGGATCGGCCTTGCCGCCGCGGGACACAGCTCAGTGCTGGCGGCGCTCGCCGGCTTTCGTCTGCCGGTGACGAGCTACGCGCTGCAGGCGATGGTGAGTGAGCCGGTCAAGCCGGCGCTGGATGCGGTGGTGCTCTCGCCCGGGACCGGCGCGTACCTCAGCCAGTCGGACAAGGGCGAGATGGTGATCGGCGCGGGGCTGGACCTCTTTGCCTCGTATGCGCAGCGCGGCAGCTTCGCCGTACTGCAGGGCGTGGTGGCCGCGACGCTCGCGCTCTTTCCCTCTTTCAGCCGCCTGAAACTGCTGCGCCAATGGGCCGGCAACGTCGACGTGGTGCACGATTCCAGCCCGATCATCGGGCCGACGCCGGTGCCCGAGCTCTTCATCAACTGTGGATGGGGCACGGGGGGCTTCAAGGCCATCCCGGCGGGCGGGTGGACGCTGGCGCACGTACTCGCCACCGGGCGCAGCCATCCCCTGGCCGAGCCCTTCCAGCTCGAGCGCTTCCACAGCGGTCGGCTCATCGATGAGGCCGCGGCGGCCGGGATCGCTCACTAGGACCACACGGCCATGATGCAGCTGCCCTGTCCCTGGTGTGGTGTGCGCGACGAGAGCGAGTTCGTGTGCGGTGGAGCGAGCCATATCGTGCGTCCGGGCCTGTCTGCCAGCGACGCGGAGTGGGGGAGCTATCTTTTCTTTCGTGACAACCCCAAGGGCCCGCTGCGCGAGCGGTGGCGGCACGCGTACGGCTGCGGTCAGTGGTTCAACCTGATGCGCGATACGCTGACGCACCAGGTGCTGTCGGTCTACCCCATGGCGGAGCCGCCGCCGGCGGGAGGCTGACGGGTGCCGGGCTACCGCTTGCCAGCCCCAGCCGGCCAGTGCATCGACCGCCAGCAGCGTGTCGGGTTTACCTTCAATGGCCGTGCCTATCAGGGCTACGCGGGCGACACGCTCGCCGCCGCGCTGCTCGCCAACGGCGTCCATCGGGTGGCGCGCAGCTTCAAGCTGCATCGCCCGCGCGGGGTGTGGGGCTGCGGGCTCGAGGAGCCGTGCGCGCTGGTGGACGTCGGCAGCGGCCCGCGCCGCACGCCCAACGTGCGTGCCACGCTGCTGCCGATCAGCGAGGGCCTGAGCGTGCGCAGCGTCAACTGCTGGCCCGGGCCTGAGTTTGATGTCGGGGCGGTGAGCGGATGGCTCGCGCCGCTGCTGCCGGCGGGCTTCTACTACAAGACCTTCATGTGGCCGAGCTGGCGGGCGTTCGAGCCTACGATCCGCCGCATGGCCGGCTTCGGCCGCATCGGCACCGAGCCCGACCCCGATCACTACGAGGAAATCGCGCTGCAGCCCGACGTGCTCGTCGTCGGCGCGGGCATCGCGGGACTAGCCGCGGCCGCGGCGGCGGCTCGCGCCGGCGCCCGCACGGTGCTGCTGGGGGCTTCCGCACGGCTCGGTGGTCAATGCGCCTGGCAGGAGGACGCCGAGGCAGCGGGTCTCGCCGCCGCGGTACGCGCCGCCGGCGTGCGCATCCTCACCCGTACGACGGCCTTCGGCGTCTACGACCATGCGCTGGTGTGTGCCCATGAGACGGTGACCGCGGACGGTGCGGCGCAGCTGCCCGCGTGCGTACTACGCGAGCGTTTATGGAAGATCCGCGCCCGCGCGGTGATCGCCGCAACCGGCGCTTTCGAGCGACCGGTGCTCTTTGCGGACAATGACCGGCCGGGGGTCATGCTCGCCAGCGCGGCGCTGAAGTTCGCGGGCGCCTACGGAGTCGCGTGCGGCAGGCGTGCCGTCATGATCGCCAACAGTGACGCCGCCTATGCCCAGGCGGCCCGCCTGCGTGCCCACGGCATAGAGGTCGCGGCGCTGGTGGATGTCCGGCCCGGACCCCATCCCCCGACCGAGGTGCCCCGGCTGCTGGGCGAGGTGCACGCGGTCCACGGCGCGCGCGCGGTGGCGGGCGTGAGTGTGCGCACGGGCGCCGGGTTGCGTCACCTGGCCTGCGACCTGCTCCTCAGCAGTGGGGGGTTTGCTCCCGCCGTGCACCTGCATTCCCAGGCCGGCGGGCGGCTGCGCTTCCTCGAGGAGAGCGCGATGTTCGTGCCCGACGGACCCGCTCCCTCGCTGGTGAGCGTGGGTGCCTGCGCGGGCATGTTTGGCCGTGAGGCGGTGCTCGCGCACGCGCGCGCGGTGGGCGAGGCGCTTGCGCGGGAATGCCCCGCGCCGGCCGCGGCGCCCGACGGGTGCGGGCGCAGTGCGCCGCTGCGACCGGTGGCAGGCAAGGCGTTCGTCGATCTGCAGAATGACGTCACGAGCGCGGACGTGGCGCTCGCAGCCCGGGAGAACTATCGCTCGGTGGAGCACCTGAAGCGCTACACGACGACGGGCATGGGCACAGACCAGGGCAAGACCAGCAACCTCAATGCCCTGCTGCTCATGGCGCAGCTCACCGGCCAGCCCGCCGCCGCCGTGGGCACCACCCGCTTCCGGCCGCCCTTTGCGCCCGTGAGCTTCGGAGCACTGGCCGGGCGGCGCGTGGGTGCGCTGTATCGGCCGCTGCGCCGGCTTCCGGCGCACGCCTGGCATGAGTCCCACGGTGCGCAGTTCGAGATCTTCGGGGACTGGGTCCGCCCGGTGGCCTACCCCCAGGCAGGCGAGGACCTCAACGCGGCCGCGCAGCGGGAGGCACTCGCTGTGCGCCGCCAGGCGGGACTCTTCGATGGCTCACCGCTGGGCAAGCTCGAGGTGTACGGGCCCGACGCCGCCGAGTTCCTCGATCTCATGTACGTCGGCACGCTCTCGAACCTCGGCATCGGCCAGGCACGCTACGGGCTGCTGCTGAATGAGAACGGCACGTTGGTCGATGACGGCATCGTGGCGCGGCTTTCGGCGCGGCGCTTCTGGGTCAATACCACGACGGCGGGGGTCGAAAGAACCGCGGCCGCCTTCGAGGAGTGGCTGCAGTGCGAGTATCCACACCTGCGCGTGCTCATCACCCCGGTAACGGCGCGCTGGGCCAACCTGACCGTCGCAGGCCCGCGAGCCTGGGACTGGCTCGCCGCGGCGGGGCTCGACGGGGCGCTCGCCCCGGGGCGGACAAGGCACATGTCCCTCACCGACAGCGCACTCGATGGCGTCCCGCTGCGGGTGCTGCGCGCGAGCTTTTCGGGCGAACTCGGCTACGAGATCAATCTTCCGGCCGAGCGCGCCGCCTGGCTGTTCGAGCGGGTCTGGGCCCACGCCGCGGCCGTCCGCGGCTCACTCTATGGCATCGAGGCGCTGCAGATCCTGCGTACCGAAAAGGGCTACCTGCACATCGGCACGGACACCGACGGCACCACACAGCCGCAGGACGTCGGCTTCGCGCGGGGCGTGGCGCGCAAGGCGGCCGACTTTGTGGGCCGCCGCTCGCTGCTGCGCCCGGCAGCCCAGGATCCCGAACGGCTGCAGCTCGTCGGTCTGTTGGGCGTCGATCCGACGCAGGTCCTGCCCGTGGGCGCTCACATCGCGCCCGGCCCCGCACCGGCGGTGAGCGAAGGCCACGTCACCTCCAGCTACCGCAGTCCTGAGCTTGGTCGCGGCGTTGCCCTCGCGCTGCTCAAGGCCGGCACGCGCCGCAGCGGCGAACGGCTCACCGCCTATCACCTCGGACGGGCTTTCGCAGCCGAGGTGGTCATGCCGCCCTTCATCGACCCCACCGGCGCGCGCCTGCATGGATGAGGTGTCGTACGTCGCGCGCCGGGCCGGCCTGGAGCTCGGCGTGCGCGAGTTCCAGCCCGCGGCCAGCCTGCGTTACCTGTCCGCTAACGGAGCGCTCGCCGCCGCGGTGCAGGCGGCGACTGGCCAGGGACTGCCGGCTGCGGGCCGTCTGGTCGCCGCGGGTGCGTGCTGGCTCGCCTGGCGCAGTCCCACCGAGACGATCGTCGTCGCAGAGGAACCGGGCCCCATCGAGCGCCTGGTCGGCGCGGTCGGAGAACAGGAGGATGGCTGCGCACTCGAGCTGAGCGGAGCGTTGGCGGGTATCTCGCTGGCGGGGCCCGCCCTGGCAGAACTCATCTGCCGTCTCGGGGGCCCGGCGCCCGGCGCCTCGCCCGGGGAAGCCTGCCGTGTCCGCCTGGCCGATGTCGCCGTGCTGATCCTCTGCCCGCGGCCGCAGACGGTGCAGCTCCTCATCGAGCGACCCCTGTGCGGGCACCTGCTCGGCTGGATCCGCGAGACCGTGCTCGATCTCGCCTGATCAGGCGAGCGCCCGCCGCAGCGCCTGCTGCCAACCCTCGTAGCGACGCATCCGCTCGTCCTCGCGCAGCTGGGGAGTGAAGCGGGCCGCGGCCGACCAGGTGCGCGCGAGTGCAGCGGCATCGGGCCAGACGCCGGCGGTTAGGCCGGCGAGGAAAGCGGCGCCGAGCGCGGTCGTCTCGAGCTCGGCCGGCCGCTCGACGGGCACGGCCAGCATGTCCGCCAGGAACTGGCAAAACCAGTCATTGCCGGCCATGCCACCGTCGATGCGCAACGCGCGGGGCGCCTGCGCCCCGTCCTGTTGCATGGCGCGGGTCAGATCGAGGGTCTGGTAGGCGACGGACTCGAGGGCGGCGCGCACGATGTGCGCGGCGGAGGTATCGAAGCCGAGGCCGCAGATCAGGCCGCGCGCGCCGGGCTCCCAGTGGGGAGCGCCGAGTCCGACGAAGGCCGGCACCAGGTAGACGCCCTGGGTGTCGGGGACGCTGTGGGCGATTGCCGCGGAGTCGGCGGGCGACCCCAGCAGCCGCAACGCATCGCGCAGCCAGCGCATCGCCGCCCCCGCGACGAAGATCGAGCCTTCGAGCGCATAACCTCTCTGCCCGCCGACCGCGCACGTCGGGGTAGTCAGCAGACGATGGGCCGAAGGGACCGGACGGGCACCGGTGTGCAGGAGCAGGAAGCAGCCGGTGCCGTAGGTAGACTTGGCCATGCCGGGCTCGAGGCACGCCTGGCCCACCAGCGCCGCCTGTTGGTCCCCGGCGACCCCGCCGATCAGGACGGCACCACCCAGGAGATGCGGCGCGGTTGCTCCGCAGGGCCGGCCGCTCTCGTGAACCGAGGGTAGCAGCGCCCGCGGCACGCGAAAGACCTCCAGCAGCTCCTCATCCCAGGTCCCGCGGTGGATGTCGAACAGCAGGGTGCGCGAAGCGTTCGTGGGGTCGGTCGCATGCACCGCACCGTCGGTGAGGCGCCAGAGCAGGTAGGTCTCGATGGTGCCGCAGGCGAGCTCGCCGCGTTCGGCCCGGGCGCGTATTCCGGGCAGCTCATCGAGGAGCCAGGCGATCTTGGTCGCTGAGAAGTACGGGTCGAGGAGGAGCCCCGTGCGTGCTCGCACCAGGGGTTCGACTCCCTCGCTGCGCAGCCGCTCGCACAGCGGTGCCGTGCGCCGGTCCTGCCACACCAGCGCCCGGTGGATGGGCCGCCCGGTGGCCCGCTCCCACATCACCACGGTCTCGCGTTGATTGGTGAGGCCGATCGCCGCGATCGAGGTCGCCTCGAGGCGCGCTTGGGCCAGGGCCTCCGCCATGACGGCGCGCGTGTCGCGCCAGATGTCCTCGGCATCGTGCTCGACCCAGCCCGGAGCGGGATAGTGCTGCGCGAGCTCGCGACGCGCGAGCGACAGTCGACGCGCCGCCGCATCGAACACCATGGCGCGGGTGGAGGTGGTGCCCTGATCGATCGCCAGGACGTGATTCGCGTGCGGCATCGACACCAAGGCTCGCCGAGCCGGGTCGGGGTGGCAAGCGCCGCCGACGATTGTGTGCGCGCGCCGACCGGGCGCACACTGCGTGGCCCGACGGAGGAGCCCGCGATGATCCGCTGCGCCCCCGCAATCCTCGCCCTGCTGATGCTGCCGACGGCTTTGCGTGGCGCGGTGGTCCCCGCGGCCGACCCGGTGGCCCTCGGCTTCTCGCCCGCGCGTCTCATGCGTCTCGATCGTTTCCTGCGTACCGAGGTGAGCGCCGGTCGCAAGGCGGGCGTCGTGGTGCTCTTGGCCCGCCACGGGCAGGTCGCCTGGCTCAAGGCCTACGGCGTCAGTGATCTGGCGAGCGCGCGGCCGCTGGGCACCGACGCCATGTTCCGCCTCTTTTCGATGACGAAGCCGGTCACCACCGTGGCGCTGCTGACGCTTTATGAGCAGGGACGCTTCGCCCTAACCGACCCGCTCGATCGCTACCTGCCGGCGTTCAGCCACATGCAGGTCTTTGACGGCGTCGATGCCGAGGGCCACCTGAAGCTCGTGCCGGCCAGGCGCAAGATCACGCTGCTGGATGTCCTGCGTCATACGGCCGGCTTCACCTACGGCTACTTCGGCGACTCACCCATCGAGCGCGGCTATAGCGCGGCGGGGGTCGATTACCGTCAGGCCGACTCGTTGCGGCAGCTGGTGGAACGGCTGGCCCGGCAGCCCCTCCTTTATCAGCCCGGCGAGCACTGGGAATACAGCTTCGCCCACGACGTGCAGGCCTATCTGGTCGAGGTGCTCACCGGCGAGTCGTTCGAGGCCTACTGCGCACGGGTGATCTTCGGGCCCCTGGGGATGCACGACACGGTATTCGGGATCCCCGCGGATCGGGCGGCACGGTTCGCGACGCTTTATGCGCCCCGGGAGGACGGCAGCCTCAAGGCGTTGCGGGGGGAGGAGGACTGGCAGCAGCACTTCACCCGCCGGCCGTTTGGCGGGGTCGGGCTCGCGTCGACGGCGGCCGACTACCTGCGCTTCGCGCAGATGCTCCTCAACGGGGGGTCGCTTCACGGCGTGCGCATCCTCGGACGCAAGACGGTCGAGCTGATGAGCGCGGACGCGCTGCCCGCGGCCGTCTCCACCTGGCAGGAGGGGATCCGTTACGGGCTGGGACTGGGCGTTCTGACGGCGCCGACGATCGCGGGCGTGGCGGGCTCACCGGGCGAGCTCTACTGGCCGGGCATCGCGACGACATGGATGGGCATCGACCGGCGTGAGGATCTCATCGCGCTCCTCTTCACGCAGTACACGCCCAAGGATGAGCGCTTCGTCGAGCAATTCCAGGCGCTCGTCTATCAGTCGCTCGACTGAAGGCTCCGCGCGCCGGCGCCAATGCCTTTTTGGGATAGTGCCATTCACTTTCTCGGCTTTGAGGGACGGCGGGGTTGTGAAAGGCTCGACGCTGGGGGAGAGCGGGTACACACCCATCACAATCCGGGGGGCCCACGCATGCACTCGCGCAGCGCAATCACTCGAGCCGTGGCCGCCATACTGGGCGCGCACGCCGCTCAGGCCACCTTCGCGGCCGAGGCCGCCGCGACGGGCGGTGGCGCCGAATTGCAGGAAGTCATCGTGACGGCGAACCGCCGCGCGGAGAACCTGCAGGACGTACCGATCGCGATTCAGGCGCTGACCGGCGAGACGCTGAGCCAGCTCAACGTCGCCACCTTCGATGACTACGTGAAGTTCCTGCCGAACGTGAGCGTCAGCAGCAACGGGCCGGGACAGGGGCAGATCTACATGCGGGGTCTGGCGACCACCCAGGACGGCAGTCAGTCCTCGGGCGCCACCGGGAGCTTTCCCAACGTCGCGGTGTACCTCGATGAGCAGTCGGCCCAGCTCCCGGGACGCAATCTCGACATCTACGCCGCCGACATCGAGCGGGTCGAGGTGCTCGAGGGTCCGCAGGGCACCCTGTTCGGGGCCGGGGCCCAGGCGGGCGTGATCCGCTACATCACCAACAAGCCCAAGCTCAACAAGACCGAGGCGAATTTCGACGCGAGCTACGCCACCACGGCGCACGGTCGCAACTCCAACAGCTTCACGGGAGTGCTGAACCTTGGCGTCATTCCCGACACCCTGGCAGTGCGGGCGGTCATCTACAACGACTCGCGCGGCGGCTACATCGACAACGTGCCGGGACACTTCACCCGCAACCCGACTGATGTCGGCATCGCCTACTATTTCTGTCCGCAGACCGGCGGCACGCCGCCGACGGCCGGCTACGCGCCCTACCTCAACGGCCCCGGCACCTGCATCGGCGGGGACGGCCGTACCATCCTCTCGCCCGGGGTGGTGCCGAAGAGCCCGACTATCAACAACGACAACCTGGTGGGCCGCGCCATCAACCCGGCGCTCTACAAGGGTATCCGCGTCTCGGCGCTGTATCAGTTCACATCGGCGTGGGATTTGCTCCTGACCGAGTCCTACCAGGACATCCACACCGACGGCGTATTCGCGGAGATGCCGTACGGCCCGAGCGGCGAGACGCTGCCGGACCTGTCGGTGGTCCAGTTCAATCCGTCGTGGAACGATGATCGTTTCACCAACACCGCCTGGACCCTCGACGGACGGCTCGACTGGCTCAAGGTCGTCTACACCGGCGGCTACCTGGTGCGCAACGTCGAGCAGGTGCAGGACTACACCAACTACGCGCGGGGCAAGTACGCCGACTACTACCAGTGCCGTCTGCCCGGCAGTCCCTTCGCCGGCTACAACGCCGCCCTCGGCGGCTACCAGAAGGTGAACCCGGGCGACCCCGGCGAGTGTTTCTCGCCGAGCGCGACCTTCCACGTCCTGCAGCGCAACACCCATCAGAACCACGAGCTGCGCTTCAGTACCCCCGATGACTGGCGCGCGCGCGGGATCCTGGGGTTCTTCTACGAAGACTTCCTCGTGCAGGACCAGTCGGACTGGCTGTACAAGACCACCCCCGATGGCATCTACGGCACGAGCTTCAACCCGTTGCAGGCGCCGGCCGGCTCCTCGGCCAACAACCACAACGTGCGGGCCGAGAACGTGGCCTTCTACGACGACGTGCAGCGCGGCTACAAGCAGAAGGCGGCCTTCACCTCGGTCGACCTCGATCTGGTGCCGAAGGTGCTGACCCTGACCGGCGGGGTGCGCTACTACCGCATGGACACCTTCGAGATCGGCGCCAAGGCGGGCAGTTTCGGCTGCCGGCCCGGCGGCATCTACAGCGCCGCCCAGGTGGCTAACCCGTGCCCGCTCGCCACCAACCTGGACACCATTCCGGTACCCCCGGGCAACGAGGCGTATTCCGACACGCCCAACGGTCTGCACAAGCTCTACAAGGGATTCAAGGGTCGGGCCAATCTCAGCTGGCACGTGACCCCCGACCATCTCCTTTATTACACCTGGTCGCAGGGCTTCCGGCCGGGTGGCTTCAACCGCGGCTCCGGTTTCGTCGGCGGCAGCTCTCCGCTCGCCGGTGTCTTCCTGGTGCCCATCGGCTTCGCTCCCGATGTGCTCACCAACAACGAGGCCGGGTGGAAGACCATGTGGCTGAACCACCGCCTGCAGTGGAACGGCGCGGTCTACAAGGAGGACTGGAAGAACGTCCAGATCGGCATCTTCGACCCGGGCGTGACGGGCAACCTGACCTTCACCACCAACGGTCCGAACTACCGCGTGAAGGGGGTGGAGACGGAGCTCATCGCGCGGGTGACCCCGCAACTGACCCTGCAGGGCTCGGCGTCGTGGAACAGCAGCGAGCTCACCAACTCACCCACGCTCATCGACAAGCATGGCAACCCCATCACCATTGCCAACCCGTACGGGGCACAGGGGAGTCCGCTGGCGCAGTCGCCACCGATCCAGATGAATCTGCGCATCCGTTATGAGTGGGACTTCGACAACTACAGCTGCTTCGCGCAGATCGCCGGCACCCATCAGGGACATTCCTACGCGACGACCGACCGCTTGAGCCACGAGCTCAGCACCACACCGGGCCAGCAGGGCATTTCCATCGCCTACGATCAGCCGGCCTTCTCCACCCTCGATGCCTCCCTCGGCATCGGCCGCGATGCCTGGACAGTGCAGCTCTACGGCGTGAACCTCACCGACG
>JAFAPI010000118.1 GCA_019247195.1 Gammaproteobacteria bacterium | reverse complement strand
GAAATCGATGCATCGCCTTCCGTGTACGGGCACTGACATCCTGGGGTGGCGCGACACTTGTCATTAACGCTGAAGACCGGGAGTCACCCTGCGATGAACAAGGTAACCAGAATTGCTACGAAAGTCTTAGCCCCATGCGTAGCAGGGATCCTGACCAATGGTGTCACAACCGAGCCGTGCGATGCTCAAATCGCGGCGCTGCCCCAGCCTGAGTTTACGGTGAAGGACGAGAATGGGGTGGACCTGCTTTCCTTCAACGCCTATCTCCAGTTGACGGATGCATCCATTGGATCCAAAGAGCACCCGCTCACGCACACGATATTGTCAGGTCCAGGCGGAGCCTTTGCGGGAACCGTAACCCTCTCAGGCGGCGGAACGGCAACAGTCAACGGTTCGGTTGACTCGTTTGGTGTTAATACCTTTTGGGCCAGTCTGGTTTTGGCGTCTGGGGCGTATCCTGACGCGTGTCCTGCCGGGACTGCTCCACAGCCCTTCGTCACCGTGCGGTTTGCAGGTCAGTCGGAGACCTTTGCAACGACACTCCCCGGTTGTGGTTCGTACAGCACTGTCAATCCCACCGGTAGCTCTCTAACGCTACACGATTCCAACCCCTATACCTTCACCTACACCAAGCGTGATGGCACGCAGATCATATTTTATTGCGGTACCACTGCCGGTGCCGTGCCCTACTGCAGTCAGCTTCAGCAGATCAAATATGCGGACGGTCGCGTGCTCACGTATGGATACGCGAGCGGCAGCACGCTCCCCCAGTCAGTCACGCGCAGTGACGGTCTGCAATTGAAATACGCCTGGACCCAAGTGTCCGGCGTATGGTCGGTAACAGGTGTGACGGCGATCAATAATGCCTACGAATATTGTGACCCGACTGCCAGTGCGTGCTCCTTACAACATCGCTGGCCTACAGCGAGCTATACGATCACCGGGAGCTCACCCGGCGATGTCGCTTTCACTGTCACGGATGCAGCTGGTCGAGTGACTCGATACACCACCTACGCGAACGGGACGACCGGAGTCAAACTGCCCACGAGTCCCAATGCCGACAACATCACGTACGCATTCTGTGGAAGCAGCGGTGCTAGCTGGTGTTCAAGTTTCGCTGCTGAATATTCGGGCATGCAGGGGACCTATCAGAACTACGTAACCAGCGTGATTCGCGACGGGCACACTTGGACTTACAGCGGCACGCCCGGTTCTCCTAATTACAACCAGTGTGGCACCGCGACCTACGACTCTACTAACCCCGTAGGGAGCGGAAAGCAGGTGACCGTGACCAACTGTGAGCCAAACATGTATCCGGCGGCGGCACCGCGCCCGGGTTTCTACCCGCTCATTCAATTGACTGATGAACAGGGAATTGTCTATCACTCCGAAAACAGCCCGCTGGTACAGAGTGCGACTAAGCCCGAAGGAAATCAGATTCAGTTCACGTGGGATGGAAATGGAAATCTAACGAATGAACTGTTGGTTCCTAAGTCCGGCTCCCCGCTCTCGTCAGTGCCCTTGGCGGCAAATTACATTTGGAGTGGGTGCACCGCCGTTAACTGCAATGAGCCCAATTGGGTCAAGGATGGAAACCAGAACGAGACCGATTACACCTATGACCCGATCCACGGCGGCATCCTAACTAAGACTTTGCCCCCTGGCCCGAACGGCATCCGCCCCCAAACGACCTACACATATGCGCAGCGCTATGCGTGGGTACTTAACTCCTCGGGAGCGTACGTGCAGTCGGCAGCGCCAATTTGGGTGTTGGCGACCGAGACAATCTGTCGTACGAGCACCGCGACGCCGACTGGATCGACTCCTTGTGCGGCGGCCGGAGATCAGGTGGTCAAGACGTATCAGTATGGTCCCAACTCAGGGCCGAATAATCTGTTCTTGCGAGGAGTCTCAGAGGCAGCTGACGGCGCAACTCGTACCACATGCTACGGATACGACATCTACGGCAACAGAAGCAGCCAGACTGAGCCTAGGGCAGGGCTCTCGACGTGTCCATAACGAGTCGGGGAGAACCTGCGATGAAGTTCCACCGCGCGATCCTGAGGTCTTCTATCACCGCGCTCGGCGCGCTCGCTCTCCTTTCCATGAGGCTGGCGCTCGCTCAGACCGGCCCGGCCATGCCGGCGGCCTATTTAACGGCGTTTATCTATGATGTGGGCGGCCAACTTACCGGAATTATCCGTCCCGACCCCGGTGATGTCAGCTCGCCGGTGTATTTGGCCACCCGAAATACATACGATATCACCAGCGGCAACCTGACCGAGATCGACACCGGTGCATTGTCGTCGTGGCCTGCAGCAGGCACGGCTCCTAGCAGTTGGACAGGGTTCACTGTCCATCAAAAAAAGCTGTACACGTACGATACGATGGGCCGCAAGCTCACCGAAGAGTTGATCGGCTCGGATAGCCAGGCTTACGAGCTTACGCAGTACTCGTACGATGCGATGGGGCGTGTTCAGTGTGTGGCGATTCGCATGAATGTCGCCGCCTACGGTTCCCTCCCCGCGAGCGCTTGCACACTTGGACCGGCGGGAGCCTATGGGCCAGACCGTATTACCTATACGACCTATGACGCGACGAATCGCCCGCTGACGATCCAACGCGCATACGGCACTTCGCTTCAGGAGAGCTACGCCACCTACACCTACACGCCCAACCACCTGCAGCACACCATCCAGGACGCTAACAACAACCTGACTACACTCTCCTACGACGGACTTGATCGGCTTTCGGAGAAGCAATTTCCATCGAAGACAACGCCGGGCACCTCGAGCACAACCGATGTCGAGCAATACCCACTATATGATGCCAACAACAACCGCAAGAGTTTGGTGACGCGGGACTCACAGACGATCACCTATAACTACGACAACCTTAACCGGCTAACCTCGAAACTTTGGCCAAGCTCCTGGGGAGTTACTAACAACGTTTACTACGGGTATGACCTGCGAAACCTACAGCAGTGTGCCAACTACGGCTCTGCGTGTACATATAGCAACAACAACTTCGCAGCCAGCAATGGTGTTACCACCACCTTCGATGGCTTCGGCGACGTCAACACGCAGTCAGTGAACCTGGGCGGCACCGCTCGAACAATGTCCTATCAATACGATGCGGATGGTAATCGGACCCGGGTCACCTATCCAGACAACAACTATATTCAGTACACCTATGATCAGCTGGATCGACTGGCAGGCGCCCTGGAGAACGGCAGTGCAACGCTGGTTGCCTACTCATATGACACAGCCGGTCAACTGCAGCAGATCACCCGTGGAGTCGGCGGAGTTACCACGACCGTGCTCGGATACGATCCCGTATCGCGATTGAGTTCCGAGTCGCACACCGTTGCAAGTTCGGCGGATAACGTTTCATTTTCTCCTGTTGCTTACACCCCCGCTGGTCAGATCACCAGCCTCACAATTTCGAACGCGGAATACGATCCGCTGATGGACCAAGTCGGCTCCCAGAACTATACGACCAACGGTCTCAACCAATATTCGGCCGTCGGCGGTGTGTCCTTTTCTTGGGACGCGCGAGGCAATCTCACCTGGGACGGTCTCACCACGTACTCATACGACCTGGAAAACTATCTTACGGGTGCAACCACTACACCTAGCGTGGCACTGACCTACGATCCCCTGGGGCGGCTCTATCAGACCAGCGGTGCGGCGACTACCAAGTTTATTTACGACGGCGATCGAATTGCCATGGAGTATGACGGCAGCGGTAATGTGTTGCGTCGCTACGCTTATGGGCCGACTGGAGACAACCCAGTCGTTTGGTATGAAGGTTCTGCTGTGGGTCAGTCAAGCCGGCGCTACCTGCACTCAGATCACGAGGGCTCTATCATCCTCGTGACGGACGGAAACGGCGCGACCCTCGCCGTCAATCAGTACGATCCCTATGGAATCCGCGGCACGCACAACCAAGGGCGATTTCAATTCACCGGCCAGGCCTTTATTCCCGAGCTCGGCCTGTACTACTACAAGGCCCGAATGTACAACGCCGCCCTCGGGCGGTTCATGCAGACCGATCCCATTGGATACAAGGATGATCTAGACCTTTATAGCTATGTCTATAACGATCCGATGAATAGGACGGATCCGAGCGGTACGTGTACTGCAGCTGCGGCCGGGCGCGCCGCGGGGGCGGTGTTGCTCGGTGGAGGTCCGGAAGAACCGATTGGAGATGCCGTTGGGGCGGTTATTCTGGTCGGGAGCTGTGCGGTCGTTGCCTACGAGAGTTTGGATGCCTTGTTGAAGGCAGCGATGGCCGCGAAGGAGCACTCGAGCGGTGCTCGACCTTCAACCGAGGAGAAGCACGAGAAGGGGGAGGCCAGAAAGCGCCGGGACCGTGGAGGGGAGAAGGGCGACGAGAGACGCGACCCGCCCCGCAAACGGCCGCCGGACCACAAGGGGCCTTGGCCCCCCAAGGAGCCCCCGAGGGAGCAACCGCCGAAGGAGCAACCGCCGAAGGAGCCAGAGCCTCCCAAAACTACGGACCTGCAGAACGGCGCAAACTGAAGAGCAGGCCTGCTCCAACGTGTGAGCAACAACTCGCTCTCAGACGAGACATAGAAAAGAGGCGCTGGACTGAAGCAGTCTTTACGAAGATGCTTGACCGTAAGCAGAATTCCACCGACCGAACCAAAGAGTGGCGGTTGAACACACATGAAAGAATCCAAGTACTACGGGCAAGCATTGAGAGAGGCACAGCGAGAGGGTAGCGGAGCCTATGCAAAGGCTCTGAAGCTACTACAACGTGCTTACAAGCGCGGAGATCAACGAGCCGCATATGCTTTAGCGACGTGGTATCTGCACGGTCGAGCGGTGAAGCAAGACGTTGCGCATGCCGTCCTCCTCTTGGAGCAAGCCGCTAAGGCACATCACCCCGATGCTTTATATGATCTCGCAGTCTGCTTCGAGAAGGGTACCGGAGTGAGGCGCAGCCATAAGCAGGCTGCCAAGCTCTACTTAGAAGCCGCCCTGTACGGAGACCGGCAGGCAGCATATGAGGTAGGTCGGTGTTTTTGGCACGGCATCGGAGTACGGCAAGATCGCTCAATTGCAAATGTCTGGCTGGCTTTCGCCGAGACCTTCGGCATCCGGAAGTAACGCAAAGTTTTCCGGGCCACCGCCGCTTACTGTCGCGCGTTCAGTTGGCAACACAAGCGCCAGATCGAGGATAAGGTCTGGCTGGTGAGCTTATGCGCCACGACCTAGGCTTCTTCGATCACGAGACATGTCGCATCGAAGGTGCGGCGGACCACTTCGCCGCAAAAGCGTTACCCATGTCTCCGGTATAAACCGTCACCTATGTGACCGGTATAGACAATCTCCAAAGTGGTAGCGGGGGCAGGATTTGAACCTGCGACCTTCGGGTTATGAGCCCGACGAGCTGCCAGACTGCTCCACCCCGCACCAGGAGGGCCGCGCATTCTACAAGCGGCACTGACGCCCTTCAATACCCGGTAGCACCGCGGGCTACAGCATTGCGGCAGCGATGGTCCGGGCGAGCTCCGTACCCTCGGTTTTGTCCAAGAGCTTCTGCGGCCAGCTGATGCCGAGGCCTTCGCCGTGGTTCGGCTTGGGAATGATATGAAAGTGCACGTGCTCGATGGCCTGGTGCGCACCGCGTCCGTTGTTCTCGAGGACGTTGTACTCGCGCGTGCCGGTCGCGGCGACCACCGCGCGGCAAAGACGGGGCAAGACTCGTCCCAGGGCCGCCGCGGATTCGTCGGAGAGCGCATCCAAGGTCTCCGCCGGTTCCTTGGGAATGAGGAGGGTATGTCCGCGGCTCAAGGGATTGATATCGAGAAAGGCGAGCACGTGCGTGTCCTCGTACACCTTGTGGCAGGGGATCTCCCCGCGCAGGATCTTCCCGAATACCGTCTCCGCCATGGCCCACTCCCGCGACTGATCGTCTTCTGCATTCTCGCCCAGCGCAGGTCGCATTCATACAAGGCCTTTGAGCATGCCCCCGGCCGCCGAGTAGACTTGAAGGCTCGCTCGCGCAGTGAATGATGGGGGATGCGGTGAAGACCAAGGCTGCCATTGCCTATGCCGCCGGCCAGCCACTGGAGGTGGTGACGCTGGACCTCGAGGGACCCAAGGCGGGCGAGGTATTGATAGAGATCCGCGCCAGCGGCGTCTGCCACACCGATGAATTCACGCGCTCAGGCGCCGACCCAGAGGGGTTGTTTCCCGTCATCTTCGGTCACGAGGGCGCCGGGATCGTCGTCGACGTCGGCCCGGGGGTGACGACCCTGCGCAAGGGCGATCATGTCATCCCGCTCTATACGCCCGAGTGCCGGCAGTGCAAATCCTGCCTGTCGCGCAAGACCAATCTCTGTACGGCGATCCGCGCCACCCAAGGCAAGGGCGTGATGCCCGACGGCACGAGCCGCTTCTCCCTCGGCGGGAAGATGGTGCACCACTACATGGGGTGTTCCACATTTTCCAACTTCACGGTGCTGCCCGAGATCGCCCTGGCCAAGATCCGCGAGGATGCGCCCTTTGAGAAGGTCTGCTACATCGGCTGTGGCGTGACCACCGGCATTGGCGCCGTCATCAATACCGCCAAGGTCGAGCCCGGGGCGAACGTGGTCGTCTTCGGTCTGGGCGGCATCGGTCTCAATGTCATCCAGGGTGCGCGCCTGGTCGGGGCGAACAAGATCATCGGCGTCGACATCAATCCGCGCCGCAAGGTGCTGGCCGAGCGTTTCGGGATGACCCATTTCGTCAATCCCAAGGAGGTGGGCGGCGACCTCGTGCAGCATCTGGTCGCGCTTACCGACGGGGGCGCGGATTACAGCTTCGAGTGCGTCGGCAACGTGGATCTCATGCGCCAGGCACTCGAGTGCTGCCACCGCGGCTGGGGCGTGTCGGTCATCATTGGCGTGGCCGGCGCCGGCCAGGAAATCAAGACCCGGCCTTTCCAGCTCGTGACCGGTCGGGTCTGGAAGGGCACTGCCTTCGGCGGCGCCCGCGGCCGCAGCGACGTGCCGCGCATCGTGGACTGGTACATGGACCGCAAGATCAACATCGACGATCTCATCACCCACGTGCTGCCGCTCGAGAAGATCAACGATGCCTTCGAGCTCATGCACAAGGGCGAGTCCATCCGCTCGGTCGTGACCTTTTGATTGTGGCGCGGGCGCGGCGCGGCCACGCCCCGCATCAACGCGCAGAAGGAGAATACCTATGGCAGTCTCGATTCATCCCGCCGTCGATGGCGGCGTCAAGGCCGGCAAGACCGACTTCGGCGGGGGCACGCTCACCTGCCGCTGTAGCTCCGCTCCCGTCACCATTACGCTCAAGGGCAACACCGCCTTCAACCACGTGTGCGGCTGCACCAAGTGCTGGAAGCCTTCGGGCGCGCTCTTCTCGCAGGTCGCCGTCATCGGCCGTGACAAGCTGAGCGTCACCGCCAACGGCAACAAGCTGAAGATCGTCGACGAGAAGGCCCCGATCCAGCGCTACGCCTGCAGCGGCTGCGGGGTGCACATGTACGGGCGGATCGAGAACAAGGCGCATCCGTTCTATGGCTTTGACTTCGTGCACACGGAGCTGTCCAAGGACGGCGGCTGGTCCGCACCCGAGTTCGCCGCGTTCGTCTCCTCGATCATCGAGTCGGGCTTCGCGCCTGCCCGGATGGGCGAGGTGCGCGCGCGGCTGCGCGAGCTGAAGCTCGAACCCTATGACTGTCTTTCGCCGGCGCTGATGGACTTGATCGCCACCCACACCGCAAAGGCCAAGGGAACGCTCGCCGCCTGACGCCTCCGCGTGCGGGGCTACATTGCGACCGGCGCGCGCGCACCCAGGGACCCGGTGCGGCGCGCCGGTGTTTTATCGGAGGTTCCTCATGCTTGACCGGCGGCAATTCATCGGCAGCAGCGCAGCGTTCGCCACGCTCGCGTTCCACGACCCAAGCGCGCACGCCAGGGCCCAGCCCGCCACGGGCGGGGGCCACGAGGCGCTCAACGCGCTCTTCGACGTGTTCATGGACGAGCGGCTCAGCAAAGCTCCCGAGCAGCTCACCGTGCTCGGTCTCGACAAGGACAAGTACCTCTGGGCCCGCCGCGAGCTCGATGACGCCTCGCTGGAGCGCGCCGCTGCCGCCAAGCGCGAGAACGCCTCGCGCCTGACGCGGCTGCGTGCGTTCCCGCGCGCCGGCCTCCGTGGCATGGACCTGGCGAACTACGACACCGTCGAGTTCCATATGGAGACCCTGCACCGGTTCGCCCCGTTCGAGTTCGGGGACGGGCCGCGCCCGTACGTCTTGAGCCAGCTGACCGGTGCCTACCAGCAGGTGCCGACCTTCCTCGACCGTCAGCATCGCATCGAGACCCGGGAGGACGCGGACGCCTATCTCGCGCGACTGGCTGCCTTCGCACGTGTCCTGGACCAGGAGATCGAGCGGGTCCGGCACGATGCCGCCCTCAAGGTCGTGCCGCCGGACTTCATCCTGGAGCGGGCCATCGATCAGCTGCACACGCTGCGCGCACCGGAGCCGGTGCAGTCGATCCTCGTGACCTCCGTGGCGCAGCGTGCGCAGAAGCGTGGGCTGGCCGGCGACTACGGCGCGCAGGCGACGCGCATCGTCAGCGGCGAGATCTACCCCGCGCTCGAGCGCCAGATCGAGCTCCTGAGCACGCTGCGGCGGGACGCCGTGCACGAGGCGGGCGTCGGGCGACTGCCGCACGGGCCGGAGTTCTATCAGGTGGCGCTGCGCTTCGCGACCACCACCGACATGAACGCGGAGGAGGTGCACCAGCTCGGACTCGAGCAGGCGCGCGAGCTCACCGCGCGGATGGACGGCCTGCTGCGCGAGCAGGGCAAGACCGAAGGCACGGTGGCAGAGCGCATGCAGGCCCTCGCCAGGGACCCGCAGTACCTCTACCCCAACACCGACCCGGGCCGGCAGCAGATCCTGGATTACTGCAACGGCCTGCTGGTGGCACTGCAGCCGCACCTCCCGCAGTACTTTCGCATCCTGCCGAAGACACCGGTCGAGATCCGCCGCGTACCGGCCTACACCGAGGCCGGCGCCCCCGGGGGCTATTACCAGATACCGGCGCTCGATGGCTCCCGGCCCGGTGCGTTCTACATCAACCTGCGCGACACGGCCGAGCTGCCGCGCTGGTCACTCCCCACCCTGGTGCACCACGAAGCGGCGCCAGGCCACCACTTCCAGCTGGCCCTGGTGCTCGAGATGCCGTCCCTCCCGCTGATCCGCAAAGCCGGGGGCGGCTTCTCGGCCAACACCGAGGGGTGGGCGCTCTACGCGGAGCAGCTGACCGACGAGATGGGTCTCTATGATGACGACCCGCTGGGGCGTCTCGGCATGCTGCAGTCGGCGATCTTCCGCGCGGCGCGCTGTGTGGTGGACACGGGGCTGCACGCCAAGGGCTGGAGCCGCGAGCGCGCCATCGACTACATGGTCTCGACCAGCGGGCAGGCGCGGACGGAGATGACCACCGAGGTCGAACGCTACTGCACCTGGCCGGGACAGGCGACCAGCTACAAGGTGGGTCAGACTCGCTGGCTCAGGTTGCGCGAGGAGTCCCGTCGCCGCCTGAAGGACAAGTTCGACATCCGTGACTTCCACGACACCGGTCTGAGCGCCGCGCCCATGCCGCTCACGGTGCTCGATCGGGTGGTGGACGAGTGGCTGCGCGGCCGGGGCGTGTAGTCAGCACGGAGGGACGCGTCGCACGAACGCGGGGCCGAGCTCATCGAGGCTCGTGCAGCCGAGCTGTCCCAGGACCCGTTCGATCTCGGTGATGAGGATCTGCAGCGCTCGATTCGCGCCGGCTTCAGCGCCCGCCGCGAGACCGTAGAGCACGGCCCGGCCGAGCATCACTGCGTCGGCACCCAGCGCCAGGGCCTTGATGACGTCGCTGCCACGCCGGAACCCGCCGTCGATCACGAGCGTGAGGCGCCCGCCGACCGCCGTCACGACCTCCGGCAGCACCTCGAGCGGTGCGACGCAACCATCGAGCTGTCGGCCGCCGTGGTTGCTCAGCACGATCCCGTCGCAGCCAGCCTCGAGCGCGCGGCGCGCGTCGCTCGCCGCGAGCACACCCTTCACCAGCAGCTTGCCCCGCCAGGCTGCGCGCAGCCACTCGAGGTCGTGCCAGCTGATCGACGGGTCGAGCAGTTCAGGGATGACGAGGCTCGCCCCGACGGCGGACACCGCCGCAGGCGGCAGAAGATCCGCGAGGTTGCAGAAACGCGGCACGCCATGGCGGGCAACGCCAGCGAGCCACCGCGGGTGCCGCAGCGTATCCAGCCGAGCGCGCCAGTTGGGGCGACCGGGTGCCCGATAGTTGCGCCGGTCCCACTCACGGCTGCCGAAGATGTTGGCGTCGGTGGTGAAGACCAGCGCCTCGCAGCCCGCGGCGTCGGCGCGGGCGATGAGTTCGCGTGCGATGCCTCGCTCCTTCATGAGGTAGAGCTGCCACCACAGCGTCCCGCCGGCGGCCCGGACCTGCGTCAGCGGACTGGTGCTGAAGGTGCTGAGGGTGAAGGGGATACCGTGCGCGGCCGCGGCGCGGGCAAGTGCCACGTCCCCCTCGGGCCGCAGCATCCCGTTAAGCCCGGTGGGGGCGACAATTAGCGGGGTAGGCCTATCGCGGCCGAAGAGCACGCGGCGCGTGTGACGGCCGCTGGCGTCGATGAGCGTGCGGGGCAGCAGCTGCCAGTGTTCGAACGCCGCGCGGTTGGCCGCCAGGGTCCGTTCGTCCTCGGCCCCGCCTTCGAGGTACTCGAACACGAAATGCGGCACGGCCCGTCTCGCCCGTGCGCGCAGGTCGGCGATGGTGAGCGCCCGCGTCAGCGGGCCGCTCGTGTAGCTGCGCCGCCGCCACGGCATGCGGGCTACGGCTGCAGGGCGACGTCGATGGTGTCGGCGACGAAGGTGTTGGTGACGGAGCGGTAGGAGCCGAGCGCCACCAGGCGGTAGATCTTGTGCGCCCCGCCGCTCAGGGCAGTGTTAAGCGCGGTCTCGAAGCCCGCGCTGGTATTGAACACGTTGACGCCGCCGCTGTAGGTGTTGCTGCCGACGGCGAGGACCAGTGAGTTCGGGTCGGCCCCGTTGGTGGTGATCAGCGGGCTGGCCGGGAGGTCATGCACCAGGTCGATGGAGGCCGGACCGGTGAAGATGTTGTGGACCGCCGTGCTCAGGTGCGGATCACTCAGCTGCAGGATGATGCCGTTCGCACTGACGCTCGTGAACGGCGTGGCGCTCCCCGGCCAGGGCCATTCGACGACCAGCTGCTGACGGGTGGCCGAGGCGGGCGTCACGCTGGTGGCGAGGAAGTCGGGCGGTGCCGCGCCGAAGGGCCCCACGAAGCCGTCGGCGGCGAGGAGGGTGTTGGGCGCCGTGGCGCTCTGGTCGGCGCTGCCGGTGCTCACCAGGTAGGCGGCCGGATTCACCGCCCCGCCGCCGCTCGCCGTGCCGGCGAAGTTGAGCGTGCTGGGCCGATAATCCCCGAGCGCGAGCAGATCCACCGTGGCCGTCACGGGCGTGGCCGAGACGAGCGTGCCCCAGGCGCGGGTCGGCAGCAGCCGCACCTGGCCCCCGGTGGCATCGAGCGTGAGCGTGCCGCTCGTGGCATTCAGGGTCGAGACGCCCGAGACATTGATGCGCTGTCCGACCGAAACCGTCGCCGGGGTGGCGGTACTGGCGGCGTTGCCGTCTTCGCTGACGATGGTGGCGCTGCCGATGGTGACGGTGGCGGTCTTGAAGAACGAGGTGCCCCCCAGGCCGGCCACCAGCTCCGCGCCAAGTAGTGTCAGGGTATTGCCGCTGCGCGCCGACACGGTGCCGATGAGGTGGTCCTGGCTGGTGTTCTCAAGGCTCGTGCCGCCATAGACGGCCGTCGCGGTGAAGGAAGGGGTGATCCCTCCCAGACCCGACACCGCGCCGTACGCGGCGATCGGCGTGTTCTCCGGCAGTGCGGCGAGCGCCGTCAGCCCCGCGGCGCCGGTGTAGGTGGCGCCGTTGACGTTGAAGTAGGTCTCGGCACCGATATTCACGGTGATCGCCCCGAGTGCGCTCACCAGGTCATGGAAGGGCCGGATATTGACGACGTAGGCCGCGCTCTGCGTCGTGACAAACAGTCCACGCACGCGGGTGGGGGTGCGGTCGACCACGAGCGGGGTCAGGACGGCGAAGGGGCGCACATACACCACCGGGGTGGCGGGGGCGAGATTGATGGTGTTGAAGGCCTCGAGGTCGAGCTGCAGCTGCATGCGCACCGCGCTCCCGGCGGTCACGGTGAGCTGGTGCGCGGGATCGAAGGTGACGGTGACAATTGCGGTGGTGAGCGTGTTGCCGTTCTGGTCGCGCGGCGCCAGCGCGGTCGGCTGGCCATTGACGTTGGTCCAGACGCTCGCCGCCGTGTAGTCGAGGGTGAGTGAGGCGGAGACATAGGTACCGGAGGGCACCGCCGGCGCCTCGACCAGCTCACTCACCTCTGCGGTGCGCACCAGATCGATCGTTTGTGGGTTGATCAGCGGGGACCAGGTCGCGCCATCACTACGGGTGAGCGTGATTGAATCGATCGCGACGATGTAAGCCGAGTAGCTGTGCTGCGTGCTGCTGATCGTGAGCACGGGCGTCCCCGGCGGGCTGTTGCTGTGATGGCTGCAGCCGAGCAGGGCGCCAACGCAGAGCAGGAACGACAGGAGGCGCGCCAGGCCCGCGGCCCCGGGAGGAGCGGAAATCATGGTGTGGAAAATCCCCTTCCGTTCAGGCGGGTGCGGCCGACCGGCACCGCTCAGTTAGAGCCGCCGGCATCAAAGTCGTTCCCCGCGATGGCGCGACCCGAAGGGTCTAACGCCCGAAGAGCGCGTAAGTCTACCGAAAGTCAGTCGAGGGTGAGCGCCAAGGAGGCATTGAGGCCCGAGCGCAGGTCGGCCGGCGTTGCGAACCACTGCCGGTGCGGTGCGCCGGCCGCGACGGACGGACCCCAGACGCGCACCGTCGCGAAATAGAGCGCCGCCGGGATATTGGCGGGGACGACGACCGAGACATTTCCCCCCGCGGCGAGGGCGGCATCGAGGGGCGCCGTGGCCACGAGGGCGCCGTCGTGCGAGATCAGGATCTCACCGTGGGTGTACTTGGCGGCGGTCGTTACCGTCAGGGAGGCGAGGACGGTGCCTGCGAGCGCGCCGCCTTCCAGAACCGGCGGGGGCAGCGGCACGATTACCGGCTGAGTGCCGCTCGCGGGTGCGCTGACCGTCGGGGTCGTGGCGGCGAGCACGTAGTTCGGTGCGAGCGCGGCCACGCGGTAGGTGCCGGCCCCCTCAGCGGGAGCTGAGCTCACGAGCGTGATGTTGGATCCGTTTGAGACGTAGGTGCCGACATCGATCGTGCCGGGCGCGAGGGGCTGCGCACGGTAGAGATTCTGGTTGAAGGGATCGATTGGGCTCGTCTCGATGACGAAGGGGGCGTCGGTCCCGCCCGCAGGGGTCTGGTAGAAGGAGACGGCCGTGTCCGCGGGCAGCGCTCCGGCCGGCCGGATGTCAGCCGTGTAGGGCGCGGCCGCCCGCGGGGTCAGCGTACCCACCGAGACGGTGGCCGGGGTGCTCCCGCCCGGGGTCTCGACCGTGGCGGTGGTGGTCGTCGTAGTGCCGGTCTGGGTGGTGGCGGCGGAGGTCGAAGGCAGCGTCAGCTGCACCGCGCGCACGATGATCGTGGCGATGCCCGCGCCGTGGATCACCAGATCGTAGCTGGTCGCAGAGCTGCTGCTTGCCGGTAGCGGGTACACGGTGAACTGGCCATTCGACTGCACGGGGGCGGTCGCCACGACGACATGCCGCGTGCCGTCGGCGTTGAGCGTTTCCGCGCTCACCTGCAGATCGACGACGCCGCTGCTGGCGGAGATACCGGTCAGGTTCGTCAAGGTCAACGTGCCCTGGATGCTACCGACCCCGTCGCTGCGATAGGCGCTCGGATGCGCGCTCAGCAGTACCGCGGTCACTCCGGCCGCAGTGCTGAAGGGCACGAGGTCACGTGTCGCATCGAGGTCGACCGCGAAAGTGGTGGTAGTGGTGGTGCTCGCCGTCGTGGTGGCGGCCGTCGTCGTGCCGGTAGTGGTCGTGGTGCCGTTGTTGGCACCGGTGGTGCCGATGCTGCTGGTGGCGCTGCTGGTGGCGCTGCTGGTGCCGGGAGCTGCCGCACCCGGAACGCCGCCCGCCAGGGTCGAGCCGAGCTTGCCTACCGGGACGCGCAGCGAGGCGTGCACACCGATCCCCTGGTCTGGGTTGAGCAGCTCCAGAGGCAGCTGGTGCGTGCTGCCGGCCGTATCCACGTAGTCGGCTTCGGCGTTGTAGAGGGCGCCGGCGCTCTGCGCCGAGCTCGCGAGCGGTGCCGAAGGATCCAACGGGAGGAGGCGCAGCTGCGCGTAAGTCCCCGGCAGAAGCTTCAGGCTCGTGGCGAGTGCGCCCAGCGTGCCGCCGGTGTTGGCCGCGAGATCGAGGGTCACCGGGGTCTTCAGTGTGAACGTCGACCAGCCGGAATCCGTCACGGCCGCCGTGCTGCTCGTGTGGAAGCGCACTTCCTTGACCGTGAGCCATACGTGCGAGAACTGGGGGGGCGTGTTGCCGGTCAGCGACACCTCTGTGCGCGAGGAGCACCCTGCGGCCAGGACGAGGAGGCTGAAGAGCGCGGTGAACGCGGCAGATGAACGCTGAGCCATGCGAGTCCTTGCGGGCCGGTCCCGGCTCATGATGCCTGCCGGCCTGCAACCCCGCAATCGCACACGTATTGTGTCCAATCGCCCGCGCTGACCTCCGATTGGACGGGGCATCACAAAGCCGTTACAGTGCGCGCCGCCAAACGTCCTTCCGTGCTCGGTCAGCACCGTTTCGCTCGCAGTCTGTCTACCGACGCACTTCGACTCCTTAATAACGCCTCGTCTGACCGCCGCAGCCGCTCATCGCGGGTGCGGACGAGCTGCAACAGAGAGGTTCTCCTTCTATGTCATTTCAGGATCTCGGGCTGAAGCCCGAGCTGGTACGCGCGGTGGCCGAGCAAGGCTACGACGCGCCCACTCCCATCCAGGCGGCCGCAATTCCGGCGGTGCTCGCCGGGCGCGACGTGCTCGCGGCGGCGCAGACCGGTACCGGCAAGACCGCCGCCTTCGTGCTGCCGCTCCTCGAACGCCTGGGCAGTCCCGTGTCGGGCGCGCCGCGCACGCTCGTGCTCACCCCGACGCGCGAGCTTGCCGCGCAGGTCGCCGCGAGCGCCACCGGCTACGGACGTCACCTCGCGCTGCGCACCGTGGTCATCTTCGGCGGCGTGAGCGAGCGGCCGCAGATCGAGGCCCTGCGGCGCGGCTGCGACCTGTTGGTCGCGACTCCGGGCCGACTGCTCGATCTCGCCCAGCAGCGCGTGCTCGACCTGCGGGCAGTGCGCTGCCTGGTGCTCGACGAAGCCGACCGCATGCTGGACATGGGGTTCATCCACGCCATCCGGCAGATCCTGCGCCTGCTGCCCCAGGAGCGGCAGAGCCTGCTGTTCTCCGCCACTTACACCGAGGAGATCCGCGCGCTCGCTGCGCGCATGCTGCGGGCGCCGCTCGCGATCGACGTCGCCCCCCGCAACGCCGCCGCCGAGCGGATCGAACAGCAGGTGTACCGGGTGCCGCGCGAGCAGAAGCGGCACCTCCTCGCGCAACTTATCCGCGAGGGCGCCTGGCAGCAGGTACTGCTGTTCACCCGCACCAAGCACGGGGCCAACCGCCTGACCGAGCAGCTGCTCGGGGCGGGTATCCAGGCCGCGGCGATCCACGGCAACAAGAGCCAGAACGCGCGGGTGCGCGCGCTCACGGATTTCAAGGAGGGCCGCCTGACCGTGCTGGTAGCGACCGAGGTCGCCGCCCGCGGATTGGACATCAAGGAGCTCCCCCACGTGGTCAATTACGAGCTGCCCAACGTTCCCGAGGATTACGTGCACCGCATCGGCCGCACGGCGCGAGCGGGCCAGCACGGCGTAGCCGTGTCCCTCGTCGCGCCGGAGGAGGCGGAGCTGCTACGCGATATCGAGCGTCTGCTCGGGCACTCACTGGAGGTGATGCCGCTGCCGGCGCTGGTGCCACAGTCGCCTGAGCGCCGCGAAGCGGCACACGGGCTGGCGCACCGTCCCTGGCGTGCACCGTCGCACCGTCCGGCACGCCCACGCCACGCGCCGCCGCTCGCCCGGGCGCGCAAGCGGGTGTAGCCTCGCGGGCCATGTCAGCCCGCCTGATGCTGCTCGCTCTGTTGTATGCCGGTGCGCTCGCCGCCCACCCGCATCTGCTGCAAAGCACGCCCGTCGCCGGGTCGACGCTCACGCAGACGCCTGCGCAGCTGGTCTTACAGTTCGCTGAGCCGGTGCGGCTTACCGCCCTCAGTCTGCAACGCGTGGGGGCCGCGGCGCAGCGACTTGCGGGCCTGCCCGCGCAGGCGCAGGCGCGGATCGAGGTAGTTCTGCCGCCGCTTCCCGCCGGGGACTACCTGGTCACCTACCGGGCTTTAGGCGCGGATGGCCACCTGGTACCCGGTCAGCTGCGATTCCGCCTGGTGCGATGATCGATGCCGTGTGGCTCGCGCTGCGTGGCGCGGCCTTCGTGCTCTTGCTTGAGGCGGCCGGACGCGTCCTGTTTCAGCTCACCTGCGTGGAAGCCCGGGCGGCGGGAGCGCGGGACTCCGCCTTTCCGATACTGGCCGCCCTCCTGGTCCTGCTCGCCCAGGCGCCCGCCGAGCCGGCGCATCTGGCGGGCGCGTGGCAGGGCAGCACCGAGGCGCCGCTGTGGCGGCTCACGCTCAGCACACCCGCCGCGCTCACCTGGCTGGTGCGGCTCACCGGGGTGTTGTGCCTGCTGCGAGGCCGCGGGCGGTGGGGGTTCTGGGGCCTCGCCGGCAGCGCATTCATCCTCAGCTCGTTCGCGATCAGCGGACATACCGTGGCGCACGCCCCGCGCGCCTGGCTCGGCGCGCTGGTGGTGGCGCACGTGACGTTGGCCGCCTTCTGGCTCGGCTCGCTCGCCTCGCTCGACGCCCTGGCGCGGCAGCTCGATGCACCTTCGTTGCTGCCGGTGCTGCGGGCCTTCTCGCGGCGCGCGTTGCCGCTGGT
Source organism: Gammaproteobacteria bacterium (assembly GCA_019247195.1). Taxonomy (GTDB): domain Bacteria; phylum Pseudomonadota; class Gammaproteobacteria; order Steroidobacterales; family Steroidobacteraceae; genus 13-2-20CM-66-19. Next base: position 5,592 of record JAFAPI010000118.1, on the reverse strand, counting down.
GCTCCTCCTGCCGCTCGCCGGGGCCACGCTCGCCGCGGCGTTGCTGCCCGGATTTGCCGCGCTCGGCGCGCCCTACGGTGGACTGCTGTGTACCAAGGCGGCGCTGCTCGCGCTGGCGCTCGTGCTCGCCGCACTCAACCGGCAGCGCTACGTGCCCGCCCTCGCACGCGGTGAATATGCGGCGCTGGTGGCGCTGCGACGCTCAGTGCGCGCCGAGTACGTACTGCTGCTCGGCATCATCGTCGCCAGCGCGGCGCTCACCGGGCTGTTCGCGCCCGACTGAGGGGTCGGCGCTCAGGATCGCGCGGCGCACGGGGGCGAGCGGCGCGCGCTCATCGAGACGGACGGTGCCGTCCGCGGCCTCGACACCGAGCGAGTGCCAGAGCGAGGGCAGATCCGCGCCGACCGGCGTGTCCTTCCAGCGCGCATAGAGTGCCTCGAGAACGTCCGCTCCCACCGCGGCATCGCCGGTGTGCAACACGCGCTCGATCGGCCAGTCGGCAGACAACCCGCCACTCGCACGCAGAATGGCTCGCAGCGCCTGCTGCAGTCCCCGCGCATTGTGGGTGCGCTCACGGATCGCGACGTCCGCCACCAGGCAGAACATCGCGCCACCCCAGTAAGTGCGCGCCCAGGTATGGGTGTGGTCGAGCCCCTGGTCTTCGCGTTGCGGCATGCCCTTGGGCATGGCGCGCAGCTCTTCCCCCCACATGTCCGCTTCACCGCGGTTACCGGCCTGGACCCGGGCCACGCCCTCGACGTACACCGCGAGGCCTTCGGACAGCCAGGCGTGCGACTCGCCGACGTCTGGCAGGGCGAGGTGGGTCATCTCGTGCACCAGCACCCAGTCAGACTCGAGCTGCTCGGCCGTGACCTCGCGGCCGACCCGCACGCGAATGAAGGCATCCGGGTTAGCGAAGGTCTGCCCGCCCTGCACCCCGCCCCCGCTCACCGCGCTGAGCCGCAGCACGAGGTCGCGCACGGGGAACTGCCCGTAATAGGCGGCGACGATCTGGCCCGAGCGCAGCACCCACTCCCGCAGCGCTCCCGCGTCACGGAACTGCCCCGGATCGTACTGCAGCTGTACGCGCGCTCCGGCGATGATCAGCACGGGGGGAGCGGGGCGGGGCGGCTGCAGCGCGGCCGCGGCGGCGAGCGCGAGCAGCAGACCGGTGGCCGAGATCCCAGCCCAAATCCCTCGGTGCATGCGCCTATGGTACAAGCGCTCATGGATCCCGAGCGGCTGCGGGCGCTGACCCTTCTGACCGATGAGGGCTACGTGTACCTGTCGGCGGAGCAGGCTCAGCGCGCGCTGCAGCTCGACCGCGCGGCACTCGCGACCCTGACGCAGACCTGGGAGCGCTTGCCGCGAGACACCTACCTGCGCGACGGAGGTGCCTATCGGGCGCGCCGCCACAGCTGCCTGATCCAGGAGTTGCCGGGAACGATCACCCCGCAGCCACCGCGGGCGCACTGGCAGCCGAGCACCTACAACGCGCTGCACGGGGGCATGCTGCGCTGGTTCGAGCCGCTCGAACCGGCCGTACTCGAGGCGCAGCCCTTTACCGCGCTGCTCGTCAACCTCGGCGTACTGTTCGCGGAGCTGCACCCCACGCCCCGCTGGCACATCGAGGTCCATCAATTCCGCATCGACACCGCGCAAGGCATCGGGCGCCCGACCCCCGAGGGAGCGCACCGCGACGGCGTCGACTGCGTGGCGCTGATCCTCGTCGACCGCCGTCGGGTCGTGGGCGGGGAGACGCGGGTGTTTGCCGCCAGCGGCAGCGCCGGGGTGCGCTTCACCATGCACGAGCCCTGGTCGATGCTGCTGCTGGATGATGCCCGGGTGGTACACGAGACGACGCCCATACAGCCGCAGGGGGCAGAGCGGGCCGGTGCGCGCGATACGCTGGTGCTGACCTATCGCGCTGCGGGCTTCCAGGCGCCGGAGAGCTGAGCCTCAGCCCGCGGCGCCGTCGATCCAGGTGGTCCGCACGCCGAGGTGCTCATCGGTCAGCACGAGGTTGGCACGGTAGCCCGCGGCGATCCGCCCGCACTCGTGGTCGAGGCGCAGGAACTGCGCGGGATACAGACTCGCCATGTGCACCGCCTCCACCAGCGGCACGCCGAGCAGCTCCACGGCATTGCGCACGCTGCTCGCCATGTCGAGATTTGAGCCGGCGAGCCGTCCCTCGTCATCGACGCACGCCTGACCGCGCACCAGTACCCGCCGGCCCTGCAGTACGAAGGAGGCGTCCTGGGTGCCGACGCTCGGCATCGCGTCGGTGACCAGCATGAAGCGGTCGCGGCGCTTGCAGCGCAGCGCGATCCTCAGCACCACGGGATCGGTGTGCGCGCCGTCCACGATGAGTCCGCACCAGCTGTCTGGGTCATCCAGGGCGGCGCCGACCGCCCCGGGCTCGCGGCCGGTGAGGGGCGACATCGCGTTGAACAGGTGTGTAAAGCCGCGCAGGCCGTGCGCGAGGGCGGCGCGCATCTCGGCATAGGTGGCGTTGGTATGGCCGGCCGAGACCACCACGCCGGCGGCGGCGAGCGCGCGGATGATCTGCGGCGTGGTCATCTCCGGAGCGAGGGTCACGAGCGTGCAGCCGCCGCCGAGCGAGGTGAGCAGGCCGAGCGCGCTCGGCTCGAGCTCGCGCAGCAGACGCGGGTCGTGCACGCCCTTGCGGGCCTCATTGATGAAGGGGCCCTCGATGTGGATGCCCAGCACGCCCGGCACCCCGGCGCGCAGCGCGTCACGCACCGCGCCGATCGCGCGCGCGACCGTATCGAGGTCGGTGCTGATCAGCGTCGGCAGGAAACCCGTGGTGCCGAAGCGCCGGTGTGCGGCGCCGATCGCGCGGATGCTCGCGACGTCGGGGGCGTCGTTGAAGAGCACGCCGCCGCCGCCGTTCACCTGCGCGTCGATGAAGCCCGGCAGCAGCAGGCCACCCTGCAGATCGTGGCATGACGCGCCCTCGAGCCGGGCATCAGCGGCCTGCACCACGTCCAGGATGCGTCCGCCCTCGAGCAGCACGCACTCGCCCTCGACGAAGCGATCACCGCGCAGAATCCGACCATTGACGAGCGCGCTGCGCATCAAACGGTCTCGGTCACCTTGTTCAGGTGCGGGGGCCGGTCAGGATCACGGCCCCGCGCACGCGCGAGCGCCTCGGCGAGACGGTAGAACGACTGGGCGAAGAGCAGCGGCTCGATCACCGGATGAGCACGCTCGGTGGGGAGTTCCGTGGCCCCGGGTATCTTCGCTCCGGCGAGCAGCACGGTCGCGCCCTGGTCGGCGAGCCGGTGGGTCAGCTCGAGCACGCCCGCCCGCGTCTCATCGTCCTGGGTGAAGATCAGCAGCGGGAACCCGTGGCGCACCAGGGCCATCGGCCCGTGGTGCAGCTCCGCCGCGCTCACCGCCTCGGCGTGCAGGCCGCAGGTCTCCTTGAACTTCAGCGCCGCCTCCTGCGCGACGGCGAGTCCAAGTCCGCGTCCGATCACGAACATGCTCGTCGCATCCCGCAGCGGCTCGAGCGCGGCACCCCAGTCCTGCTGCCAGGCGCGGCCGAGCCGTTCCGGGAGTGACCCGAGCGCCTCGTTGAGCCCGGCGTCCCCGCTCCATACGGCCACCAACTGCACGATGGCGGCGAGGGAGGCGAGGTAGGACTTCGTGGCGGCGACGCTGCGCTCAGCGCCGGCATGCAGCGGCAACAGATCGTCTGCGAGCTGCGCAAGGGGGGATCGCTCGGCGTTGAGCAGGGCGACGATGCGCGCGCCTGCACGGCGCGCGGCCCGCACGGCCGCCAGGAGGTCGGGGCTCGCGCCCGATTGCGAGATCGCGAGCAGGACCGCTTCGCGAAGATCGGGAGCCGTCTCATACACCGAGCTCACCGAGGGAGCGAGCGAGGCGGTGAGCACCTGCAGGCGCGTCTCGATCAGGTAGCGGGCGAGGGTAGCGGCGTGATCGGAGCTGCCGCGCGCGCAGGTGACGATCGCGCGCGGGGGCTGCCGGCGCAGCTGCGCGGCCAGGGCGGCGCTGCGCGCCGCGTTCGCGGCAAGCTGCGCGTGCACCACGGCCGGGGCCTGTGCGGCCTCCTCGAACATGCGACTGGGCTCGCCGCGCGCGCTCACGAGGACAGGCTGAGTTCGGCGACGAAGTCGTAGATGTCGCCGCGATAGTAGGACTGAGTGAACTCCGCGGCGCGCCCGTCCTTGAGGAAGCCGAGTCGCTCGACCAACAGCCCCGCGTCGCGTTCCTGCGCCTGCAGGAGCTCCGCCTGCTCGGCGGAGAACAACACGGCGCGCAGCCGCTGCAGGGCGCGCACCGGGCGGTTCCCCGCGCGCTCCAGCGCCGCGTACAGCGATGACTCGACCGCGTCGACCGAAGGCAGGCAGGACGCGAGGATCGTCGCGTATTCCAGTGCCATGGGCGCATCGTCGGCGAAGCGGATGCGGTGGAAGCGGTAGACCGGCGTACCAGGACTCGAGCGCAGGGTGAGGGCCTCCTCGGGGGTCACGGTGCCGGTGGACCTGCGCAGCCAGACGCTGCGCGGGTTACGGCCGCGCGCCCGCATGTCCTCCGAGAAGGAGGTCAGCTTGGAGAAATTCTTCTCGACGCGCGCGCGCACGAAGGTGCCCGAGCCCTGCCGGCGCACCAGCAGGCCCTCGGCCACCAGGCCGTCGATCGCCTTGCGCACCGTGATGCGCGAGACGCTGAAATCGGTGGCGAGATCGCGCTCGGGCGGCAGCGCGTCGTCCGGCCCGAGCAGACGTGACTCGATGGCCTGGCGCAGCGCCCGCTGCAACTGTTGATACAGCGGCAGGCTGCTCGCTTCGTCGAGCTTGCCGAGCTCCTTGGACAACACCGTCACGGCCGCAGCCCCGCCCCCTCGGTAACACGCTTCATACTACCACTATGAGACCAGTCTGTTGCTACCACAAGACAAATTGGAGCCCAACTTGCGGTAATGACAAGGGAAACGCGGCCTTCTACCGCTTGGTATCTGGGGGTATGGCGTTCCCTATCGAGTGGTACTATATTGGCACCTAAGTGGTCACTAGTGACCGCAGCAGCTGACAGGGGTCCCCGTCTCATGCACGGACACGCGGATCGCCTTACGCGCAACGACCAACGACAACATCGGGGTGGGAGCCAATCATGAGAATCGCAAGGTCGACGTTGATCGGAACAGCGGTCGCGATGGCGCTGTTCGGGCGCAACGGCGTGGCCCAGGCACAGACCAATGAGGCCGCCACGGCGACGCCGGGCGAACTGCAGGAGGTGGTCGTCACCGGCATCAGGGCCTCGTTGCAGCAGTCGCTCGAGATCAAGCGCGACGCGATCACCGTCGAGGATGTGATCACGGCCGAGGACATTGGCAAGATGCCCGACAAGAACGTCGCGGACTCGCTGAAGCGCGTACCCGGCGTGACGATCAGCTCCGCCGGCGCGAACGAGGGCGGCTTCGACGAGAACGACCGCGTCAGCATGCGCGGCACCAACCCCAGCCTCACCCAGACGCTGATCAACGGCCACAACGTCGCCGCGGGTGACTGGTTCGTGCTGAACCAGACCGGCACGGTCGGACG
>JAFAPI010000248.1 GCA_019247195.1 Gammaproteobacteria bacterium | reverse complement strand
CGGCGTCCCGCTGGTCAGCGTCATTGCCTGGTACCACGGTGCCCGCGGCCAGCGACGCGTCAGCGCGACCGAGGTAGCAAGCCTCGCCGTCCTGCTGGCACTCGGCGGGGCGTTTCTATGGCACGACAGCCGGGTGCGGCACGTCCCCGACGAGTCCCTGGAGGGCGCGCCCGAGACGAGGTCCGCCGAGAATGCCCTGCAGGGGGGTGGCGAGAGACTGGGCGACGCGGAGCCCGCACCGGCGGGCTCCATCGCGGTACTCGCTTTCGCCGACCTGTCACCCGAGGCCAATCAGAGCTATTTCTCGGATGGCATCTCCGAGGAGATCCTGAACATGCTGGCGCGGGTGAAGGCGTTGCGCGTCGCCTCACGCACCTCTTCTTTCCAGTTCCGCAAGAGCGAGCTCGGCGCGGCCCTCATCGCGCACCGTCTCGGGGTGCGGCACCTGCTCGAGGGGAGCGTGCGCCGCACGGGCAATGCCTTCCGCGTAGATGCCGAGCTGGTCGACGGACAGTCCGGCTTCACCCAGTGGGCGCAGACCTTTGAGCGCCCCATCGACAGCATCTTCAACGTACAGAGCGACATCGCCGGCGCGGTGGTCGCGGCGCTGTCGCAGGAGGTGCGGCCCGCGGAGAGCGCAAAAGCCGGCGTGGCACCGCCGCCCGCGCTGGCCGTCGGCACGCACAGCGTCGCAGCGTTCGATGCGTACCTGCGCGGACGGGCCGCCTACAACCTGTCGCAGGATGAGAGCTCGGACCGGCAGGCACTGGCGGACTTCGAGGCGGCCATCGCCGCCGATCCGGATTTCGCCGCCGCGCACGCCGCCCGCTCCCGCACGCTGATCGTCATCGCGAACCAGTATGCCGACGCGGCCCATACCGCCGAGATCTACGATCAGGCGATCCAGGCCGCGCGCACCGCGACCAAGCTCGCTCCTGACCTCGCTGATGCACAGTCGGCGCTCGCCTTCGCGCTCTTCCAGGGCCGGCTCGACGTGCGGGGTGCGCGCGAGCCGTACGAACTCTCCCGCGCCCTGGGGGAGGGCGATGGTGTCGTGATGGGACGTTTCGCGCTTTACTGCGCCGACACCGGCCGGGCACAGGAGGCGGAGGCGGCGATGCGTCGCGCGCTCGAGCTCGATCCCCTGAATCCGCTCATGCATCGAGCCATGGGCAGCGTCATGTACGCGGCGCACCGCTACGCGGACGTCATCCCGCACCTCAACCGCGCGCTGGCGCTCAACCCGAAGCTGGCGGGTGCGCACGCTGCCCTCGGAAACGCGCTGCTGATGCTGGGCCGGAGCCGCGAGGCGCGCGAGGCCTTCCTGGCCGAGCCGCACCGCCTGGTGCGGCTGACCGGACTGGCCATCAGCGAGAAAGCCCTCGGCCACGAGGCCGCCGCGCACAAGGCCATGGATGCCCTGGTGAGCCAGCTCGGGGACAGCGCGCTCTATCAACAGGCGCAGGTGCGCGCCCAGTGGCGTGACCTGGACGGTGCCGTTGCCCTGCTGCGCCGCGCCCGCGAGGCCGGTGACTCGGGCCTGGTCTATGCACGCACCGATCCGCTGCTGGAACCGCTACGTCAACGCAGGGAGTTTGGTGAGTTGCTGGCGCAACTGGGTTTCGACTAACCTTGAACCTCCGACGCACCCGTCGGGAGGAATCCAACAATGATCAAGTCAATCGTGACCACGGCCGCGCTGCTGACGGTCCTGATGCTCGGTGCCTGCGCGAAGCAGGAGGTCCCCGCGCCGGCTCCGGCGCCCGCCACGACCACTGCTCCGCCTCCGCCGGCGGACACGACCGCGACGCCGGCTCCGGCCGATCAGTCCACCACTCCGGGCAGCACCTCGACGCCCCCGGCCAACACCACCTCGGGTGGTAACGGCTCGCAGGGTGGAGGCGACAAGCTCTAACGCGTCGGTCCTGTGCGGCACGCGGGCTGCGGCCCGCGTGCCGCACGTCCTCAGCTGCGCGGCGCGCGCAGCACGTCATCGATCCAATCCGTGTACGCGGCGACGCGCGTGTACACACCGGGCATGACATCGCCCGCGCAGTTGGTCTTGCCCCAGCTGACGATGCCTACGAGGTAGGTCGGGCGCCCGTTGGTGAACACCACCGGCCCACCGCTGTCGCCGAGACAGCTCTTGCGCCCCGCCGCGCCGGCGCACAGCACGTTGGGATTGAGCTGACCGGGGGTGGCGCCGAGG
>JAFAPI010000142.1 GCA_019247195.1 Gammaproteobacteria bacterium | reverse complement strand
TCGTAAGGCTCTGTTTTCGCTCGAGTACATCATGCCACCGGTCGCCCGCCTTTTCCAAGCGCGCGGGTACGTCCTTGATTGTAAAGTCCATCGGCTCGGCCGCCTCGAGCTCTTCCCAGGTCAGGGGCATGGAGACGGGGGCCCCGGGCACCCCGCGGGGCGAGTAGGCGACATTCAGGGTCTTGCCGCGCACGTTCATGTTGTAGTCGATGAAGATCTTGCCGGTGCGTTTCTCCACCGCCCACTCCATGGTGATCTCGCGCGGGTGGGCGCGCATGACGTGCCGGCCGATGGTCTCGCAGATGTGCCGCGCCTCATCGAAGGTCACGCTGCGCAGGATCGGCACGAAGACGTGCAGCCCGGTCTTGCCGGAGGTCTTGACCACGGCCTCGAGCCCCATCTCCTTCAGCAGCGCGCGCACCCAGAAGGCGACGCGTTTGCCGACCGCGAAGCCGCGGGTATTGAGCTCCGGCTCGGCGCCCTTCGCCTCCTTGCCGGAGTAGATGTAGGGGTCGATGTCGAACACCAGGTAGTCCGGATAGTTGAGGATCGAGCTCTCGAGCGCCGCGAGCGAGCTCGCGTACTCGGTGCCGGCCGGTGGCCTCTCAGGCTCCAGGCTCGCGCGCGAGTGCCAGACGTGGAACTCGAGCGTGCCGACCTGGCCAAGCCACAGCAGGGTGGGAAGATTGTTGGCGAGCAGGTAGCGGTGCTGCTCGTCCTTGCTCTCGGAGAAGACGGTCACCGTCTCCACGAACTCCGGCAGCGACTGTGCCCAGTGCTTCTGGAAGAAGCGCTCGCCGAAGATGCCCTCGGGCATGCGGATCATGGTCAGCGGCCGGTCCACCAGGTGCGGCAGCATGAAGCGGCCGGCCGCGGCGAGGTACTGCAGGAGGTCGCGCTTGGTGATGGCCGGAAGCTTGCCCTGGGCGGGCCAGTAGATCCGATCGAGGTTGGTGATCTTGATGCGCGCGCCGGCGACGCTCAGCTGCAGGGTATTGCCCGGAGCGCGCAGCTGTGCGATCACCTGTGCGGCTTCCTCCGCCGCGCTGTCCACGTTCGAGGGCGGCGCGGCGGCGCGCGGTGCTGCATCGCTGCGGCCGCCCGGACGGCGCACCCCGCGCGCCGCCACGTCCGGCCGCAGCCGCAGGAACACCGGAGCGCGCAGCAGGTCATCCGGAGTCCACTGGCCGAAGCTGACCTCGGCGACGAGCTGCGGCTCGAGCCAGGTCGTCGGGCGGTGCAGGGGCGGGGGCTCGGCGAAGGGCGAGCGCGCACGCTGCAGCTTTTTCGTCTGCGCGAGGACGGTCGCGATGCTCTCCTGGTCCAGGCCCGAGCCTACGTGGCCCGCGTAGTGCAGCGACTTGCCCGCGTAGTAGCCGAGCAGCAGCGCGCCGAGCGGGTCGCGCGCGCCCTTGCCGCGCGTATACCCGCCGATGACGAACTCAGCGCTGTGCGCCTCCTTCAGCTTGAGCCAGCACCGCGAGCGTTGTCCGGCGAGGTACGGACTGTCGAGGCGCTTGGCCACGATGCCCTCGAAGCCCACCTGGAGCGCCGCGGCATAGAGCTCCTCGGCGCTCGCGCCACTGTGTACCAGCTGCAGGTGTGGAGCGGGCAGCAGGCACTGCGCGAGATAGCGGTGCCGGTCGGTGTAGGGCGCATCGCGCAGGTTGACCCCGGCGAAGTGCAGCAGGTCGAAGCACACCAGCACCACGGGCGTCTCGCGCTGGGCGTGGGCGATCTCGCTGGCGGTCTTGAGCTGTGCGCGGTTCTGCAGCGCGTTGAAGGAGGGACGCCCGCTCGGATCGAGAGCGACAATCTCACCGTCGAGCACCATAGGCCGGCCCAACTGCTGGGCGAGGTCTGTCACCAGCTCAGGAAAGCAGGGGGTCAGGTCCAGTCCGCGGCGGGACTGCAAACGCACCTGGGGGCCATCGAGGAAGGCGAGCACCCGATAGCCATCGAGCTTCGGCTCGTAGTGCCAGGCGGGATCGGTGCGCGGTGCATCGCCGCTCTCGGCGAGCATCGGCTGCAGGCGCCGCGGCAGCGCCTCCGCGGGACCCGTGGGGGCCAGTCGCGCGGCGGGCAGAGTTTGCGTGATGCCTCGCGCGCCGACTTCCTCGAGCGCGACGTCGCTCAGCACCGAGGTATGCCGCGCCAGCACATCGTTCGGCTGGGCGAAGCGGTCGCGGTGCTTGATCAGCAGCCAGTTGGGACTCTGCGCCGTGCGCACCAGGGCGAATGAGCCCTTGAGCTTCTCCCCGCACAGGAAGATGCTGAGCTTGCCGGCGGCGAGCTCGCGGCGCAGTCGTTCCTCGGCCGCGGCGCGGTCGGTGAAGGCGTACTGCTCGTCCTCGTCGGGCGAGTACACCCCGCAGTCCCACACGATGACGTTGCCCGCGCCGTACTGGCGCGGGGGTATTACGCCCTCGAAGGAGCCATAGTCGTAAGGGTGGTCTTCGACCTGCACCGCCATGCGCTTGTCGGCCGGGTCGAGCGAGGGTCCCTTCGGGACCGCCCAGGATTTGAGGACTCCGTCGAGCTCCAGGCGAAAGTCATAGTGCAGGCGTCGTGCCGCGTGCTTTTGCACCACGAACAGCAGGGGCCCGCGCCGCGCCGCCGGCTCGCGGGCCGGCGGCTCGGGTGTGCGGGTGAAGGTGCGCTTGGCCGCGTAGCGCTCGAGGGCGCGCTTGTTCATCGCAGGCCCTCCATCCATGCCACCAGCGTGGTGAGCCAGACGGCACGCAGCTCGGAATCGGCGCGGCCACCCCGGGCCGGCGCGTGAAAGCCGTGATCGGCCTGCGGCACCCAGCTGAGCGTGGCGCGCGAGCCCAGGCGCTGCACCACCGGCACCAGCCATGCGGGCCTCGCCAGCGCATCGCGCTCCCCCTGGATGAACAACATGGGAATCTGCACCTGCTCCAGGTGCGCCGCGCGTGCGGCGCCGGGCTGGCCAGCGGGGTGCAGCGGGAAGCCGAGAAAAGCCAGGCCACGGACCCCCGGCAGGGGCTCGAGCGCCTGGGCCTGCGAGCTCATCCGCCCTCCGAACGAACGTCCGCCGGCAAAGAGCGGCAGCCCGGGCAATGCGCGCGCGGTGGCCGCGACCGCAGCCCGCACCGTCGCGTGACAAACCGCGGGTGGATCGATGCGGCGCGCGCCGCGCTCGCGATAAGGAAACTGGAAGCGCAGCGTCGCGACGTGCCGGGCGGCGAGCTCGTCCGCGACCGTGCGCAGCAAGGGATGCTCCATTCCCGCGCCGGCGCCGGGCGCCAGCACGTAGGCGAGCCGCGCAGCGGAGGGCACGCGCAGCCGCGCGCTCACCGTGCCGTGGCCCGGGACCTCAAGACTCAGCGGGGCGTCGCGTGGGCGGGACGCGGGGAGCTCGAGGCTGACATCGGCGGTCAAATCCCACCCCGCGAGATAAGAGACCAGAAGCGATTACTCGACGCCGCCGACCCAGGCGGCGTACGGGGGCAGGGTCAGCACGTTCGCAGGCGCACTCACCTCGATCAGGCCCGGGCTCGACAGCAGTGTGCGATAGCGAGCGCCGGCAAAGCCTGCAGCCCGGCTGCTGAGCACGATGGTCTGTGCCTGGGGCGAGAGGTTGAGCGCCACCAGCACGCCCGCGCCTTCGTCGGTGACGCGCGCGAAGGCGAGCACCGCGGGGTGCTCGCGCTCGAGCATCACCAGTCGTCCGTTGCGCAGCGCCGGATCACCGCGGCGCAGCGCGATGAGGCTGCGATGCCAGCTGAGGAGCGAGTTGGGATCGCCGGACTCGCTCTGCACGTTGACGCGCTCGTGGTTGGCGGCCACCGGCAGCCAGGTGCGCGGGTTGGTGCTGAAGCCCGCCTGCGCGCCCGCGTCCCACTGCATCGGCGTGCGCTCCCCATCGCGCCCCTTCTCCTGCGGCCAGCCGCTGATCCCGATCGGGTCGCGCACCTGCTCCACCCGCGTCGGGGTGCTGGTGGTCTGGCCGATCTCCTCGCCCTGATAGAGCAGCGCGACCGCGCGCGAGGTGAGCAGCACCGTGGCGATGATCTTGGCGATCTCCAGGTCGTGCACGCCGTCGCCGTAGCGGTCCCAGCTGCGTGGGTTGTCGTGGTTATCGAAGACAAAGAGCGGCGGCGAGCCATGCAATTGCGTCTCCGCCTCGAGCAGCCGGCGGCGGAACACGCGCGCGTCGAGCTTGTTGCCGAAGCCGAGCAGCGTGTCCATGGGCAGGTGCAGCTCGTCGTGGCGCGCGCCGCCGTACCAGGCGTCGAGCGCCGCCGTGCTCGGCACGTAGGTCTCGCCGATGAGCACCCGCTGGCCGGGATAGTGGTCGATCATGCTGCGCATCCGGCGCATCACCGCGTGCACTTCCGGCAGGTTGTCGGTGCGGATGCCGCTCAGGTTCGGATCGCCCTGCGCATTGCGCCCCCCGAGCACGGGCGCATCGCGCAGCTGCGCGTCCTCGAAGAGCGCGGTGATGGCATCGAGGCGGAAGCCGGCGACGCCACGGTCGAGCCAGAAGCGCATCGTGTCGAACATGGCGCGCTCGACCTGGGGGTTGCGCCAGTTGAGATCGGGCTGCTGGCGGTAGAACCTGTGGTAGTAGAACTCGTCCAGTCCGGGCTCGTACTGCCACGCCGAGCCGCCGAAGAGGCTCAACCAGTTGTTGGGCGGGAGCCGCTTGCCGGCCGGCCCGGGTTTGCCGCGGTTCCATACGTAGTAGCGGTGGTACAGGCTGGTGCGCGAGCGCGCCGACTCGAGAAACCAGGGATGCTGGTCGGAGGTGTGGTTGAG
>JAFAPI010000033.1 GCA_019247195.1 Gammaproteobacteria bacterium | reverse complement strand
TCCATGCGCACCGCGAGCTCCTCCGGGGTGGGCTCGCGGCCCATCTCCTGCAGCATCTGCCGCGAGATGCGGTTCAGCTTATTGATGGTCTCGATCATGTGCACCGGGATGCGGATGGTGCGCGCCTGGTCGGCGATCGAGCGCGTGATCGCCTGGCGGATCCACCAGGTCGCGTAAGTGGAGAACTTGTAGCCGCGGCGGTATTCGAACTTGTCGACCGCCTTCATCAGGCCGATGTTGCCTTCCTGGATCAGGTCGAGGAACTGCAGGCCGCGGTTGGTGTACTTCTTGGCGATGGAGATCACCAGGCGCAGGTTCGCCTCCACCATCTCCTTCTTGGCGCGCCGCGCCTTGGCCTCGCCGATCGACACCTCGCGGTTCACGTCCTTGATGTCGTTGATCGAGAGGTGGTACTGCCCCTCGAGCTGCTCGAGCTTCTTCTGCCGCCGCTCGATCTCGTCCTTGAACTTCGCGAGCGGCGCGGAGTACTTCTTGCCGCCCTTGACGTGGCGCGACAGCCAGCGCGGGTTGGTCTCGTTCTTGGGGAAGGAGGCGATGAAGTCCTTGCGCGGCATGCCGGCGTCGCGCACCGCGATGATCATGATCTCCTTCTCGAGCTGGCGCACCTCGGCGACGTGCGTGCGCAGGTTGAGGATCAGGGCATCGAACATGCGCGGCGCGAGCCGCAGCTCCATGAACTCATCCGCCAGGCGCTTGCGCTGGCGCAGGGTCTTCACGTCCCGGGCGCCGAGCTTGGCGATCGAGCCGAGCACCTGGCCGTGCAGCTTGCCGATGGTGGTGAAGCGGCTCGCCGCCTCGACCGGATCGGGCCCGGTGTCGACGGCCTCCTCCTCCTCGTCGGACTCGTCCTCGGCCTCCTCGTCCTCCTCGCCCTTCTCCGGCTGCGCCACGACCTCCATCTTGGTCGGGTTCTGCGGCTGGGCGATGACGTCCGGCGCGTTCGGGTCGATGAAGCCGACGATGACGTCCACCAGGCGCCCCTGGCCGGCCTTCACCGGCTCGTAGGCGCGCAGCAGGAAGTCGAAGGTCGGCGGGTAGAGCGCGAGCGCGCGCCGCACGGCATCGAGGCCCTCCTCGATGCGCTTGGCGATGCGGATCTCGCCCTCGCGCGTCAGGAGCTCCACCGTGCCCATCTCGCGCATGTACATGCGCACCGGGTCGGTGGTGCGGCCGAGCTCGGCATCGAGCGCGGCGAGCGCGGCGGCGGCCTCCTCGATGGCCTCCTCGTCCGCCGGCGCGGAGGGCTCGCTCGCCAGCAGCGACTCGGAGTCCGGTGCCTTCTCGTACACCGGGATGCCCATATCGTTGATGGTGTTGACGATGTCCTCGATCTGCTCCGGATCGACGATCTCGGAGGGGAGGTGATCGTTCACCTGCGCATAGGTGAGGTAGCCCTGCTCCTTGCCGCGCGCGATCAGAAGCTTCAGCTGCGACTGCCGGTCCTCGGGCATGACGCTCGCGCGCCGCTCGATCCCGAGCGGGCGCTTGTCGGCGGCCTTGGCGTGCGCGGCGAGCTTGCCGTCCACGCGTCCCGTCTCGCGCGCCGGCGCGGCCGGACGCAGCGGGGTCGCGCCCTTCTTGGCGGCGGCCTTGCGCTCTTTCTCGCGCAGGCTGCTCACGGCAGCCGCGGCCTTCTCGGCCGAGGCCGCGCGCAGCGGCTTCACGGGCTTCTCGGGGGGACGCTTCTTGTGGGCGGTCGGGTGGTGCGGGGGCTTGTGCGGCTTGCGTGCTGTCATTGGGCTCGGCGGCGCGTGCGGTGGATACCCCTATGTGCGAGCGTAGGCGGGCACTCGCAAGGGGGCCAAGGCAAAGCGGGTCATTCTATTGGAGCGCCCGGGAATCGCCAAATCGGCTTAAGCGTTGCGGACCCTGCCGGGCTGCAGAGACGACATAAGCGATTGAAATTCTTCTAATTCTTCGGATGAGAGGGGTCCCCGGCGGCTCTGGTCCTCGAGCATCTGCAGCCGACGGGCGTCCGCCTGGCGGGCGAGCTTGGCGAGCCCCGCCCGCAGCTCCGCGGCCGCGGCGGGCGCCTCCTGGCGGACCGTCTCGCGCTCGAGGAGCTTGCGGAGCGCCTCGCCCCCCTCGCGCGCGCTCCAGCGCTCGATGACCTGCGCCGGGATCTGCGCCGGGTTCTCGCGCAGCTCGTCGATGAGCTCGCGCAGCAGCTCGACCCCCGGCTCGTCACTTCCCGCCAGCCCCGCACGCTCCGCCTCCGTCACCTCCGCGGCGATCCCCGGGTGGTGCAGCAGTCGCACGATCGCCTGGCGTACCAGGCTGCCACGCCCGGCACTCATCGGCGCGCGCAGCCGCCGCGTCGGCGGCGCCGGCGGGGCGGCGGCGGCCGGGACCCACAGCGCCTGCAGTCGCTCGGCCGAGAGCCCGACGACACTCGCGAGGCGCTCGAGGAGCAGCTCGCGGTACACCCCCGCGGGTACCTTGAGAAAAAGGGGTCGCGCCGCGGCGGCAAAACGCGCCTTGCCGTCCGCGTGGCTGAGATCCGCTTCGCG
>JAFAPI010000068.1 GCA_019247195.1 Gammaproteobacteria bacterium | reverse complement strand
AACCTGCCGGTTCCGGAAGCGTTGCTGGCACGCTTCGATGTGGTGTTTGATGGAGGTGCGATCGAGCACGTCTTCAATTTCCCCGTGGCCATTTCCAATCTCATGCGTATGCTGAAGGTGGGTGGCCACCTGTTTATGGCTACCCCGGCCAATAACTTTCTCGGCCATGGCTTTTATCAGTTCAGTCCGGAACTGATGTTCCGTGTCTTCACGGCCGAGAACGGGTTCGAGATCGGCAGCGTGCAGCTCGTCGAAGCCCGTTACCCGAGTCCCGAACTCACGCGCAACCGCCTGGCGTATCAGGTGGCCGACCCGGCGCAGGTGCATACCCGGGTCGGACTGCTCAGCAAGCGACCAGTACTGATGCTCGTGCACGCGAGAAAGCTCGCCGAGCGCACGCTGTTCGAGCGCGCACCGCTGCAGAGCGACTACGTCAGCGAATGGGCGGCGGCCCGCGATGCGCAGCCCGCTCAACCGGCGCCGGCCTCCTGGCGCTCCCGCGTGGCAGTGCTGTTGCCGCAGCCCCTGCGGGTCGCGCTGCAGGGTTGGTCGCAGCGCCGCCACTATTCCTTCGCGAATGAACGCTTCTTCCGCCGTGTGCCATGAGTGCTGCGAACGACTCTAGCGGCACCCCACCCGCCCCGCCCCCGGCGAGCTCCACGCCGGAGACCAGATCGCTCACCACGGCGACTTACTGGGATCGGACCTGGGCCGGGCGGGCCGTCCCGGGGCCCCTCGACCCGCAGGCAACGGGGCTGAACGGCACGGTGCCCAGGCGCTGGCATCGTTTCTTCGCGGACACTTTTGCCTCGATAGGTTTGCGCGCCGGCGACCGCCTGCTCGAGGCGGGCTGTGGCGGCTCGGTCTTCCTCCCCTACTTCGTCGCCGCGCACGGTCTCTGTGCCGAAGGCGTCGACAATTCCCCGGAAGGATGCGAGCTGTCCAACGCTATCGCGCGCCACAGCGGCCTGCCAACGCCGATTCATTGCGCCGACGTCCTGCATCCGCCGCCCCCGCTGCTGGGGCGTTATCGAGCGGTGTTCAGCTTTGGGCTGGCGGAACACTTTTCCCCGACGACCTCGATCATCGCCGCACTGACGGGTTTTCTGCAGCCCGGAGGCTGGCTGATCACGGTGGTACCCAATATGCACGGGGCGGTGGGCGCGCTGCAGCGCGCCGTCGATCCGGCGGTCTACGGACTGCACGTGCCCTTGTCGCCACCGCAGTTGGCGGAGGCCCACCGCGCCTGCGGTCTGAGCGTCCTAAGCGGCGGCCACGTGATGACAGCCAATTTCAGCGTGGTGAATTTCAGCGGTGCCGGCAGTCGCGTGACGCCGCGTCTCGGTCTGCGCCTCGCCTCCTGGACCAGCAAACTCGTGTGGTCGCTCGAGCGCGCGGGGCTGCCGGAGATCCCGAATCGCTGGACCTCGCCCTACGTGGCCGTGGTGGCCCAGCGCAGTGCCGGCGCCGTGCTCCCCTGACGCACTGGCCCCTTACCGGCGCGACATCGCGAAACCGTTGGCGGTGAGTTCGTGGGGCGCCCGCGGCGCGGCGAACGAGAAGTGGTCGACCGTTATGTTGCAGCGTGCCGCGGGGTTATTCAGCGCGACGGTGGTGAGGAGCGTATTGCGGCTATTGCCGCTGATAACGATGTCGTTGAACAACTGGTGATCGGATGCAGACTGCATGGTGGCGCCGCCCGGTCCGGCGTAGTAATCGAACTCGACCCCGTTGCCACCGGCACTGAGGTTCGCTTCGTCATATTGCAGGGACACCGTCTGCACCGTGGGCGGCGGACTGATGACCGCCGGGTCGTGCTGGACCTGAATGGCCACCTTCGCCACCGCTCCGGACTGGCCGGGCTGGTTGATCGCGCTGTACTTGACAGTGATGTTGCGCGTGCTCCTGCTGTAGGCCTTGATCACGGGCTGGAAGCCGAAATTGGTCTGATCGCCAACGCAAGTCAGCCTGACGTTCTGCACGCCGTAGAAAAAGAACGGTCGGTTGACGCGGAAGGTGTAGAGGTTCTCGATCACTGAATCATCGCCACCGTTGTGCAGCGCGACCGCATAGTCGCCATCGCGGATCCGGGTATGTCCGGTGAGATTGATATGACTGATGGAGTTGGCGGTGGTCGGATCGCCGACCACGTAAAGCCCGGAGTACATTGCACTCACCTCCAGGTCGTTGATCGTGATGTTGGAGGTGGGGCGCGTTAGCGCCGTACAGACGATGCCGTTCGGCGCGGCCACCGCCACGGTGGGTCCCGCGCCACTGACGCTGGCGACGGTGGCGCTGAACCCGCTTCCCGAGTTTCCCAGCGGCGCATTGCTGCAGCTCACCGTGTCCCCGACCTTGTAGTGACCGCCGGGGTAGGAGACCGACGCCGACGTCACCGCACCGCCGCTCACCACCACATCGACCACGGCGCCCCCGCCCGACCCACCGGTAAGCGGCACGCTGCGATAGGTGCCGTTGGCGTAACCGGACCCGCCGCGGATATTGCCGAGACTGACGACGCCGGTAGACATCACCTGCGCGCCGCTGATCTTCGGCCCGAGCAGTCGGATGTCCTTGCACCCGTCCAGAACCATGAACAGGCCACCACCGGTCGCCGTGCTCTTAAGGGTCGAGCCCTGAAAGTCGAAGGCGATATTCGAACCGTTCTGGAAGTAGAGCTGGGTCTGGTATTTGTGGTACTCGATGGTGCCGCCGGCCTGCTGCTGGGGGATGGCCACCGGCGAGGCGGGATCCAGGCTGCCGACTACGTAGGTCGCACGGTTCGGAAACACGATCGTCCCGCCACCTTGCTGGCGTGCCACCAGCCAGGCGGCCCTGATGGCCGCGCGGTCATCGGTTACGCCATCGCCCACGGCGCCGTAGCGCATCACGTTCAAGGGCGCGTAGGCGAAATTCTGCGGCGTGACGCCAGCCGCCTTCTCTGCCGCGGTGGGTGTCCCACTTGATTCGGGGTCGTCCGCCCCGCTCAGCTGTGGGCGCGCACCCAGCACGCCGCCGTAGGCCACCACACCCAGCCACTCCAGAACTTCACGCCGATTCATTCCATCCTCCCGCGCCGGCTTTGTTTACTCCACGCCAACCGGCTCCAGCACGACCACATCATAGGTCTGCAGTTCCGGCACCCGCACGTGGCTCAGGCCGCTTTGTACCTCAACCGGCAGCGTGAGAGGAGGCAAATCCGGAGACAAAAGCTGAGCCCGGGCCATGGCAGTGCGGAGGGTGATCTCGATGCCAAAGACAGGCGCGTCGGCGTAATTCAGCAGGTGCACCAGCAGCCTCCGGCCACGCGCCTGCCCGTGAATGTTGGCGATGACGGAGTCCGGTGCGGTCACAGTGCCAGGCGACGCCGCAGCAATGTCAGCCGAGCTGAGTTCCGGGTAGCGCCGCCAGCCCGCGCGCAGACTCACCGCCGGGGCGGCGACGACCAGTCGGTACGCGGCAAGCCGCTGCGCGGTCGCATCCTGCTCGAAAATCACGTCATAAATGACGTTCGAAGCCGCGAGAGTATTGAGAAAAGCCAGATCCGTGACCTGCGCGTCCACCACGACCGCGATTCCCGCGGCTGAACGCGGCTCGCGATACAGGTCGGCCCGCTGCTGCAGGAAGGCGTTGTAACTGCTGACCGCAGCCCAATTGTCCGCGGCGGCAGCATCGCCGGAAAAGAGGTCACGCAGGGTGTACGACTCGTGATATTGCTCGTTGGTCGCGTGAAAGGCGGCGCATTCGGCGAGCGCCAGTTTCTGGTGTCGCGCGCGCATCAGGTTGAGAAAGCGGTCGCCGACGTGCCGCGAACCGTACTCCACGCTCACCGGCCGCGCGCCCTCGGATACCGCCCACAGCGTGCGTAGCAACCCGACATTCATAGCCAGAAATCCGCTCGTGACCGGCAGCAGATCCGCGGCGGCGTTCCAGCGGTCCGGGGGCGGCCCGGCGGAGGGGAAGACTCCCGGCTCGGTGCCCTGCTCGCTGGTAATGCTGTTCTCGCTACGCGCCAGGAGCGCCATCGCGCGACCGTAGTTCGAGCTGACCAGCACCTCGGGGTTGCGCTGGCGTGCCTGCGCCAGAACCCGCGCGGTGAAATTTGCCAGCAACGACCGGTCGTAGAGCGCGGAATTGTTGTCAAACATCACCCCGTCCGCGCCTGCATCCACCGCCGCCAACACCCGCGCCACCGTGTACTCCTGCCATGCGGGCACCGACAGATCGGCGAGGTAGCGTGTCACGTGCCCGACCGCGCCGTAGTCCGCGGTGCCATAGGGGACGGGTTGACCGTTGCTACGCAGCACCCACTGCTGGGACTCGGGCACGAAGCGGAACATGTCCTCCCAGAACAGGTTGCCGATGGAAAGATAGGCCGTCACATGGATACCACGCTGATGGCACGCCTGGATGAAGCGGCGCAACTGCGCCTGCTGTGTCGCCTCAGTCTGATCAGAGAAGCCGACACTCCAGGTCACCCAGATCCAATCGATGTGGGCGCGCTGCAGCAACTCCAGGTGGGCGACGTCATAGAGATCCTGCGTGGCGCCGACCACTTGTGGATCAGGTGGGGCGAGGCCGGGCCATCCCGACAGCGTGCCTTTGCTCACCTCGAGCGGGCCGCCGTCCCAGCGGGCGAAACTGAAGTTCCCCGTGCGCGCCCAGACCGGAACCGGGCTGGGCGCAACCTGGGTCGAGCGCTGACAGGCTACCACGAGGCTCAGCGCGAGACACAGCGGCGCCAGCAGCTGTTGCGCGGGCGCACGACTCACGACAGGCGCTGCAGCGCGCGGTCCACGTCAGCCACCGATCCGTAGACCTCGAGGTAGCTGCGCCACACGCGCTCGATGTCGAATTCGCTCTCAATGCGCTGGCGCATAGTGCTGCCCAGCGCGCGCCGCTCCTCCACGCTCAAGGCGAGCACGTATGCCAGGCGGTCAGCGAGGCTTGCGGCATCCGCTGCCGTTGCGACCAGCCGGTCGTCGCCGACGATGTAGCGGAGGTCACCGACGTCGCTGCCGATCGTCGGCAGGGCGCAAGCCATCGCTTCGCCCACCACGTTCGGAAAGCCCTCGCTGCGTGAGGCCAGACAGAATATATCCAGTGCACTCATGACGTCCGCCACGCGCTCACTGCGCTCCTCGAGGATGAAGCGGCCGCTCATTGTGGTCCGCTCGAGGGCGTGGCGAATGGCCTCGTCCCGCGTCACGCCCTCGCCCACCAATACGAATCGGGCCAACGGCGCCGCCGGTGCGACACGGGCCGCGGCCGCGATGAAGGTCTGGTGATCCTTGAGCGGGTCGACCCGCGCGACCATGCCGACCACAGGCTGCTCGGGCAACGCGCCCCAGCGCGCTCGGACCTCATCCCGCGCGCCCGCGGAGGGCGCGAAGGTCCGCAGGTCGAAGCCGTTCGGTATCACCAGGCATCTGTCGGCACGGTAGCCGATCGCCACATGGGCGCGCAGCGCAGCCTGCGAGTTACAGATGATGAGGCGCGGTACGCGCGAGGACAGCACCGCGCACACGCGCGCGGCGAGGCGTGACATCCGCTTGGTGGCGGCGTGGGCAGGCATAGAGTTACGCAGGTTCCAGACCACCCTTGGGTTGCCCGCGATCCGCGCACAGACCCCCCCGAGTAGATCTGCATGCCAGAGCCAGGTTTGTACGACCGGCAACTCTGGCTCCTGATACAGCCGCCGCAGCAACGGCGCCAGGCGGCGGAATGAGCGCAGCGAAAGCTTCAGGTCCAGCGATTCGACCGCGATGCCCGCGCGCATCAGGCGGGCGCCGACCGCGCCTGATTGGCGAAGGCTGATCACACGCTGCTCGACCTCGGGGTTCATGCGGCGACCCGTCAGCACCAACTTCTCTAGCATCGCCTCGGCGCCGCCCTGGTCCAGACCGGTAATGACATGCACGATCTTCATTGGATAGCCGGCGTATCGGCTCCGGCCCCGCGCGCTCCTGAGCCGACCTGCTCAATGAGCGCTTCCCACTGAGTCACTACCGCGGGCAGCGCGAACCGCTCGCGCACGCGCGCGGCCGCACGGGTGCCAAGCGCAGCGCGCCGCCCCGGGTCCTCCGCGAGGCTGAGCATCGCCGCGCCCAATGCCGCCACATCGCCGGGCGGGACGAGCCACGCACATGCGCCTGCCTCGGCCAGCTCCTGCGGACCCGAAGGACAGTCGAAGGCCACGCACGCCAACCCCAGCGCCATTGCCTCGAGCATGGCATTCGGGAATCCTTCATAAGCGGAGGACAGCACGAATATCTGACCGGACGCCAGCGCCTCCCAGGGTCTGGTCGTCAGACCGCACAGCTCCACGCGCCCGTCGAGGCGTAGCTCCTCCACCTGCGCCTGTAGCCGCGCCCGCAGGGGGCCCTCGCCCCAGATGCGCAGGCTCCAGGAGGATCGGCTACCGAAAGCGCTGGCGAAGGCGCCGATGAGCCTCGAGAAGCCCTTCTCCGGCGTCAGGCGCCCCATCGCCACTATGCAACCGCCTGTGCCCTCCTGCGCGGCGCGGAGTTCCGAGGAGGCCAACTCCGCGGGCAATGGATTGTGGATGACCGCGAGCCGGCGCACGCCTGAGAGCCGAGCGGCGTAGCGCCGGGCTGCGGCCGCGGTCTGCACGACGAGGGCATCCGCAAAACGGTACGTGAGCGCGCGTGCCAGCCGCAGCGACCACGGCAGCTCCGGGTCGTGTAGCGGATCGGTTCGCTCGGAAACGATGACCGGCACGCGCAGCCCCGCGCCCGCGAGCAGGGTCAGGACGTTGACATTGCTCAGCAGCGACACGATGACGTCGGGCTGCAACCGCCGCAGCAGCGCACGCAGCGATAGCAGCTTGCGCAGCGGCGCGCGCCGGCGCATCTCACCTCGGAGCAACGATCCGAGCTCAAGGCTCGTGACCCCGGGGTGCAGGACGTAGGCGGGCTCCTGCGTACCGAGATAGGTCGAGACCAGCCAGACCTGTGCACCGCGCGCCTGCCAGGCGTTGGCTAGGGTCGCGGCTACGCGCTCGGCTCCCCCGGCGGCGAATGAGCCGACCACGATCACCAGGCGGCGGTGGGCGGCTGGAGCGGAAAGGGCCCCGCTAACGGGCTCTGCGGGCATTGCGGGCTCGCGCTGGCGCCTCAGACGGCGCCATAAAGTCGGCTGGCTGAGACCGGCTCCGTCGTAGCGCCGCTGCGGCTGCGCGCCTCGGCCTGTTCCTCGTGCCAGCTCTGAAACATCAGGACATCCCACAGCCAGTAAGCCCAGTTGCGGCGGCCGCTTTGATGTTCGAGCCACTTGTGACGGATGGGAGCGGGATTGAAGAATCCTTCGCGGCACAGCCGCCCCTCCGCCAGCAGCGACTCGGCCCACTCGCGCAGGGGCCCGCGTAACCAGCCATCCAACGGAACGCCAAAACCGGTCTTGGGCCGGTCCGTCAGACGGCGGGGAACATGGCGACTCAGCAGCTCCTTGAGCAGCCACTTGCCGCTGCCGCCACGCAGTCGCATGGTCAGCGGCAGCGACCACGCAAACTCGACCACCCGGTGATCCAGGATGGGCATCCGGGTCTCCAGGGACACGGCCATTCCGGCGCGATCAACTTTGGTGAGGATGTCCCCCGGCAAGTAGGTCAGGAAGTCCCAGAACATCATGTCTTCCTGAAAACGTCGACCGCCCCGCCGTTGCATGAGCTCACTCAGCAGCGACGCGGGCTCGTGGCCATCCACGACCAGCTGCTGCGGGCTGGGCCAGTGGGACACCAGCGATCGGTACATGTCGGAGGTGGATCCGTCGAGCAGGTCCGCCAGGCGGTGCACTTTGTCGCCGGCCTGGGCCTGCCACAAAGCGCGCGGCAGCAGCGGGCGGCTCTTGGTCAAAATACCCGTCCACTGTTGCGGCGACAGCGAGCGCATCAGCCGCACGGTGCTAGTGCGCAGCGGTCCGAGCAGCCCCCTCGCCTGCGCGACGCGCTGGGCCCAGAGGTAACGGTTGTAGCCACCGAACAGCTCATCGCCACCGTCACCCGAGAGCGAGACCGTTACGTGCCGTCGCGCGAGCTGCGACACCAGGTACGTCGGGATCTGCGACGAGTCGGCGAACGGCTCATCGTAGATGGTCGCCAGGTGGGGAATCACTGCCATGGCCTCGGTGGGCGTGACCACCAGCTCGGTGTGCTCGGTGCCGAGGTGCCGCGCCACCGCGCGCGCATGTGCGGATTCATCGTAATCCGGTTCGGTGAAGCCGATGGTAAAGGTCCGGACCGGCCGCGTCGCGCGCTGCTGCATCAGGGCGACGATCAGCGAGGAGTCGATTCCCCCCGACAAGAACGCACCCAGCGGCACATCGGCGACCATCTGCAGTCCCACGGCCTCGCCGAGCAGGCGTTCGAGTGTGTCGAGAGCCGCCGCATCCCCTTGAGTGAAGGGTGAGCGAGCGAGTACCTCGGTGAGGCTCCAGAAGGCCACCGGCGCGGCGGCCTGCCCGTACTGATCGATCTCGACGACGGTCCCGGGGGGGACGCGCTGGATCCCACGATAGATCGATAGTGGCTCCGGCACGTAGTTGTGCCGCAGGTACAGGGCGAGTGCGCCCCGATCGACCTCTGCACCAAAACGCGGGTGAGCGCGCAGTGCCTTCAGCTCGGAGCCATAGAGGAACGCGGATCCTGTCCGCCCGTAGTACAGCGGCTTTTCGCCCGCGCGGTCGCGGGCCAGGCTCAGCCGTCGCTGCTCGCCGTCCCAGAGTGCCAGGGCAAACATGCCCACCGCCTTCGTCAGTGCCCCTGCCAGCCCCCACAGCTCGACGGCGGCAAGTAGTACCTCGGTATCGGAGTGTCCGCGCCAGGCCGGAGCGGCGCCGCGTTGCTCGAGCTCGGCGCGCAGCGCGGCGTGATTGTAAATCTCGCCGTTGAAAGTCAACTGATAGCGGCCACTCGCCGAGGCCATGGGCTGATGGCCGGCCGCCGAGAGATCGACGATCGAGAGGCGGCGGAAAGCCATCGCCAAGCCCACTTCGCGCTGCACCCAGCAGCCGCTGTCATCCGGGCCGCGGTGGAGGATGGCCGTAGCCATCGCCGCTGCCACTCCCTCGGGGTCGCGGAGGGTTCGGTCAATGAAGCCCGCGATGCCGCACATGCCCTGCGCTATCTCCTGGCGTAGACGTACTCGTCACAACCGGAACCGAGCAGTCCGAGTTCGACCCTATCGCGCGTCACCGCGCGTACCCTGCTGAAACCCAGTTGGTTCATGAACTGCTCTGTCTGCGCCGGTGTGATTGACTCATACGGCCAACCTCCGAGCCAGTCGTGCACGTCGTGGGTAAAGTCCATGCCGCGCCGCTGCGTGTACTGGTCCTTGTGTTGCCCCAGCGTACGCCGCTTCGCCAGCGCAAGCGCGCTGCGGAACAACCACACGTAAATGGCCCGGGCGCGGGCCTGCGCCGCGGGGGTGGCGGTGGCATACCAACGTTTTTCCCGTTTCCAGAGCCAGCATAGACGGGTCCGGCGGTAGAGGGCGAAGATGAACCGACCCTGTGGCGCCACGAGGGTGCTCGCCGCGCGCAGCGCGCCGTACATGTCCCCGGTGTGATGCAGCACGCCCCAGGAATACACCACGTCAAAGAGCCCCGGACACCGACCCGGTAGATCAAACACACTCACATTTTCGATGCGCCATGGCGCCCCGGGCGCCCGTGTGCGCAGCACTTCCTGTGCGGTCGCGACCGAATCGGCATCCAGGTCCACCCCGAGCACCTCCCGCGCGCCGAGGCGTAGCGCCGCCAGGGCGTGCAGCCCGGAGCCGCAGCCGATGTCGAGGAAGCTGCGGTTGCGCAGATCATCGCCGCTCAGGTGGCGCAAGGCGCGCACTGCCTCTTCGACGTGAGCGTCGGTCACCAGGCGCGCGTAGCTCGACCAGTTCTTGCCGAAATCGAAGTGGCTCGCTCTACCGAGCAGACTCGGGTCAATCACGCCTGCGCCATCCACCGTTGCGGGTCAATCTCTGGAAACCGGACTTACTGGCCAACTCAGGCGGTGGCCAGCACCTGCTCCCACCGCGTCATGACTTGATCCAACCGGTAGCGCTGCACCGCCGCCGCGGCAGCCGCCGAGTATTGCGCCCGCAGCTGCGGATCCACAACGAGGCGCGCGATGGCGTCGGCCAGTGCGCTGCTATCGCCCGGGGGCACGAGTATGCCGTAGGCGCCATCAGCCAGTATCTCGCGAACCGCGCCCGGACAGTCGCTGGCCACGCACGGCGCACCCACGGCCAGGGCCTCCACCAGCACGTTGGGAAACCCTTCATAGCGTGACGGCAGCACAAATGCCACCGCAGACTTCATCAGCGCGGCCAGGTGCGCGACTTGCCCGATGAATACTACCCGCTCAGGGACTCCCACTTCTGCAGCCAAAGCGCGCAGCCGCTCGAGCTCCGCGCCCTCCCCGGCAATGAGCAGCCGCAGCTCCGGCAGGCGCTGGGCGACGGCCGCAAAGGCCCGTATCAGCACGTCGAAACCCTTCTGCGGCGCGAGCCGTCCTGCGGCGAGCAGAAAGCCCGCGCCGGGTTCGACCCTTCCGGCCGCGAGCGCATCAACCGGCGGCACCGGATTCGGGATCACGATAACCGGCACCTGCGTGCCGAGCCGGGCTGCAAACCAGGCAGCGATGCCCTGCGTCTGGACGACGAGCGCGTCCGCGCGGCGATAGAACAGCCGGCGCAGGAGCTCCCACAATTTGCCCGCGTCATGGGCTGCCGGGTCGATCCGCTCGGAAACGATAACGCGTGCGGAAGAGCCGATCGAGGCCAGAAGCACGAGTACATTGGTGCTGGTCACGAAGGAGACCACCGCGGCGGGCTCGAGCGTTGCGAGCACGCGGCGCAGGGCGCGTACCCGCCGTATATTGGACAGCAACCCCGCCCACAATCCCGCCGACTCGGCCATGAGGTTCAGCCCGAGGCGTCGCACCCGCCGATTCACTATAAAAAAGTCCTGACTGCACGGAGCCAGCGTCACCAGCCACACCTCATGGTCGCGGGCGGCAAATGCATCCGCCAACAGAGTGATCACTCGTTCCGCCCCCCCGGCTCCGAGGCTCGAAATGGCCAGGACAATGCGCATGGGCAGGCCGCGCCGCTAGGTGGGATGGGGTGCCGTCGTCGGCCCGTGCGCGCGGGGTGCGGTCGGAATACGCACGGGGATCAGACGGAAGGTCAGCAAGACCGCCAGACAGAGCACGTAGATGTCGATACTGAAGGTGAAGTCGTAACTGCCCGTGTTCAACGGCAGCGCGATGACGAAGGTAAGAACGGCGAACAGCGCCGCGGCCTGGCGCGTGCGAATGGTCTGCGCGAAAACGTGCTGCGCGATGCTGATCTGCAGGCTCAACAACAGCCCCCACACCACTGGTCCGAAGGCGCGAAAGTCCATCCACATCTGTCCGAACAGACCCGGGGGGATGTCCTCGTCCTGAGCGCTGGAGAAGGCCTCGGTACTGAGCCGGACGATCCGTGGCGGTAACTGGCCCAACCAGGAGTGACTGGTGGGGATCTGCCGTAGCACGGACAGCAGGTGGTCAACGCCGAAACGGGGCGCCAGGTCGAGCAAGTTGATCGCCCCCAGGGACTCCACTACGGTGATGCCGATGTCCGAGGCCGCGCGCAGGAAACTATCCGCGAAGGACTCGTAGCGGCCTGTGATGGCGCTTTCGGATACGCCGAAAGCCACGCTGCCGATTAGCTCCTTGCCGAACGCGATCCACAGCAGCAGTGGCGCGAGCGTCACCACTACCCATTTCAAGCGCCAGCGGCCGTCATAGAGCAGAAAAATGACGTAAGTGAGGAATATCGGAATGAAGACCGCCCGACGCGACACGCCGAGCAACACGAAAACCGCAAGAAAAAGCAGGCAGACGCCCAGTGACCACCGCCGCCCCCACCGTTCGTAGACGACGAAGAGCGCAGGTAGGGACAACCACGCCCAGCTCTGCGTCAAGGCAAAGGCGAAGGCGTTCAGCAAGGTCCCCTGCACCCGCTCAGAACCGGCGCGGTAGAAGATGAGATTGGCAAAGCGTTCGACGATCGAATCCCCGAGCGTATAGAAGGACACGATGCTGAGCAGGAAGCCACCGCTCAGGATGAGCATCAGCCCGTAAGCGGAGCCATGCACCGCAATGAGCGACCTTCCCGACAGCTTGCCTCCCAGCTGACCTAAGAGCCGCTGCCACAAACCGAGTGAGGCGTAGAACATCACGATGAAGCAGGCCGTAAGTCCGAGCACGAGATAGGCTGCCGGCAGGTCGAGGGCGGTGAAGATGCGATCGAATGCGATCACGCCCGTGGCCGAGGACACCTCCACCCAGGGCAGACAGAGGTAGATCACCACACCCGGCAGACAACACTGAATCACGAACAGCAGCACGAACGCCGTGATCAGATCCGGCCCGGCGATACGGATACGCGCGAACTCGTAGCGGGTTACTGCCAGCGTCAACAGCGTGTAGCCCAGCGCGACGAGAAAGAAAAACGAGTTGCCCAGAGGTCACTCCGCTGCGAGCTGGAGCCGCCGCGGCCGTACGCCTAACGGATCATGGCGCTCGAGCGGCGGCGTTCGCGGAACAGTGCCCATAACGCGCCGACGAGGCCGCCCAGGAGCATGCCCACCGCGACCACGACCCGCCGCCTTGGCCAGGCTCGATGCTTCGGCACCTCGGCGGCGTCTACGACCCGGAATGCGTACTGCCGGTCGCCGCGCGCGGCCATCACTTTCTGCAGCTCGTTCTCGAGCAGCTTGGCGACCGCCTGCTTCACCTCGATGACGCTGGTCTCCGCCAATTCCTTCTGCAGAAAAGCGACGTTTCCCTCCGCTTCCGCCAGGGCACGGTTCCGCATCTGATCGTTAATCCGTTCCACGATCTTGTCGGCCCAGAGCGCGGCCGCGGCGGGATCGGTCCACTGTACCCGCACCGTGATCAAGCCAGTTTTCTTGTCCTCGATGACCTGCATGATGTTCTTGGTGAAGTAGTCGATCGCATCACGCACGTCAGGCTGCTTGCGCGGATCGGATTCCTTCCAGTGCCCCGTACGCGCGTTCCACTTATCGGCCAGCAGCACGTGCAGCAATCCCTGCTCCTCGATAAACTGCCGTGCAAAGCCGCGGGAGCGCAGCACGCCGAGCGGTTCAGCGGTGTGGGGCCCCCCGAGCGCCAGACCAGCGAGGCCGCTCAGCAGTCCGAGACCACCCCCGGCGAGCTGTGACGGCAGTGCTTGCGCGCTCTTCACGCCAGCCGGTGCGACGACCACATCCGCCGCGTACCACTCCCGCGCCAGCAGCGAATAGATCGCGGCGAGCACCCCGCAGGCCAGGACGCACGCGAGGATGAGCCAGCGCCCGCGCCACAGCATATCCGTGAGCCTGGGCTCGCGTGCCGCCTGATGCTCCAGGGAAAGCACGTCGCGCGCGACCACGCAGATGATGCGCTCGCGGTCGATGTCGCCCGGCCGCGCCTCGCTCGAAGCGTCACTCATGATGGTTTTACCGGGTCACCTGCGCCGGTGACCGCTTAAGGCTGCTGGCCCAGTCTAACAAACCCTGCAGCACGGCCTCAAAGCCGTAGTCGCGACGCACGCGCTCGAAACCAGCGCGCGCAATGCTCACCCGCTCGAGCGGATGCGCTACGTAGTACTCGATCTTGTCGAGGGCGTCTGCCAGGTCATCGTAGAAGACCGCCTCGCGTCCGGGGACGAAGATCTGTGCATGGGCATTCAGCGCCCCCTTGTCGGACAGCAGCAGGGCGCCGTGCGCCGGGACCTCGTACATGCGCACATTGCCGGTCTCGCTCGGCAGGTTGGAGAGATGCATGTTGAGGCCGATCTTGGTGCGCAGGTAGAGGGCCTGGCGCTGCCCGTCGGACAGGCTCGACACCCGGTGCGGGTAGACGGGTTTACCGGCGAGGCCGCGCAGCCACCCGGCATGACCCCGATACGCCCAGCGTCCATGCACGCGTAGCCGCTTACCGAGCCGGCGTTTCAGCTCAGCCAGGCGAGTCATCTTGTTGCCGTAGCTGCCGCCGATGTAGACGACGTCGACGTCGCGGTCGCCGAAGAACCGCTCCGTGGGGGCAAACTGCGGCAGCGGCGCGGTGACCAGGGGGAACCAGTGCGCATGCTCGCACCCCCATTCCCGTAGCGCGTCCGCAAAAACATGAAGCGGGCTGTAGCCGGGCGAGATGTAGAACGCGCCGTCGAAAGCCCACAGATACGGGATACCCCGGGTGTAGGTCGAGTACGGATCATCGACGAAACCTAGAATCTTCGTGGGGCCCGGCAGTTCGTGACGGAGAATCTCCGGGTGCAAGGGGTTGTACGAGGCCATGATGACCAGGTCCGCATCGCGGTAAGCATCCACGAAATCATGGGCGAAGCGCAGATAATCCGGGTCGCGCTCGCGGTACAGGGAATCCACGCCTTCCGCCTTGGCGAGGGCCGCGATGCGCGCGCGCGCGCGTGAGCGGCGACCCTTGAGGAAGTAAGGCAGCGGATCAAGGGTGCTGAGCTCGTAGTCGCGGAAGGGGCCGGCGACGTTTGGATTGTGAAAGTAGCACACCCGCTTCACGGTGCGCCCTCGGATGAGTTGCGCAGGGCAAGCCGGAAGAACACCAGCGCGGTCAGCGTGACGCCCGCGGAGGTGCCGAACGCCAGACCCGGTGCGCCCCAGCCGCGCGCCAGCCACCACTGCAGAAAGGCGCTGAAAGGCAGCATCGCCATCGTGCCCAGGGTCAGGGCGCGATAGCGCCCCTGCGCCACGACATAGCGCAGGGCCAGCGTACTCACCATCGCCCCCGGCAGCTGCCAGAGGTACGCCTGCTGGATGGCGGTGACGAAGAGCGTATCGCGGGCGGTGAAATGCCCATGCTCAAATGCCAGGCGCACGAAGGGCGCCGAACCGAGCGCGGCAACCGCGGCGATGGCCAGCCCGGCGAGTACGATGAGACCGGTGTATCTGACGAAGAAGCTGCGGCAACTCTGTACGTCTCCGCGCGACAGGCGATCCGAAAAGTACGGCAGGATGGTCACGCCGATGGCGGTGGTGAGGAGTGTATTGAGCGTCGCGGGCAGCTTGGCGGCGTAGCCGAGTCCGGCGATGGCACCGGAGCCGAGTCCGGAAGCGATCGTCTGCTCAATCACCGGCGAGAGTCCGGCGATGAGTGTGCCCGGTACGAGAGTCAGCGAGCCCGTGGCAAAATCCCGCACCAGCGACGTGGCCTCGGCAGGCCCCTCGGCTGTCGATGCGAAGTGGGCGCGGCCGGTCACGAAGATGAACACCGTCTCGGCGGCGGTGCCGGCAGTCAGCGCGCCAATCAGCACATCCAGATCCGCACTGAACATTGCCACGAGCCCCATGACGACCAGGGGCGTCGCGATGGGAAACAGCGCCGAGCGCAAGAACATCTGCCGCGCCTGCAAGATCCCGTAACCGAGCAGATTGATGCCGGTGAGGTAATAGTAGGGGATGAGTTTCACGACGTTGGCGGCGACCAGCGCGCGCTGCGGTGGCGCGAGGCCGTGGCCGACGATCGACAGTATGGCGGGCAGTACCGCCACCCACAGGGCGAGTGTCAGCGTCAGCGCCAACAGTACCGTGAACATCGAGCCACGCAGGAAACGAGCCGCAGCCGCCTCCCCGCGCAGGGTGATGGCGCGGACGTACTCGCGGATGAAGACCGTTTGCGCCGCATTCAGCAGCACGGCGGACGGAAAGGTAATGATCACCAGAGCCATGAGGTACGAGTCCATGGCCGGACCCACGCCAAACGCCGCCGCCACCACTGCCTCTTTCAGGAAGGCGACGGCCTTGACCAGGCCCGTGATGCCGGCGAAGCCGGCTGCGGCGCGTGCGACCGGATGCGCAGCCGCCCGCTGCACCAGCGAGGCGGCGTAACTGGCGGCACGCAGCGGCATGACAGGCCCGCCGGATGTGTTCAGGCTGGCGGCCGCCGACACTCGACGTTGAGGCTCACCAACGTGCCGTGGTCCTTGTCCATGTGCGGGATGTAGGCCTGCGAGAAATCGTCGACGTGGGCGTGCTCGGTCTCCCGCCAGTCGTAACGATGCACCTCCGCAAAGCCAGCTTGCTCCAGTTGGGCCTTGAGCGACTCGAAATCGAACAGGTTGTAGTGGATGTTGTAGAGGTAATCCTGTCGACCGAAGATCGAGCCGATCACGAGCCCGAGATCGTGCGTGCGGGTATACACCTGGCACAGGGCGGCAAAGTCCGGCACTGCGATACGCAGTACCCCGCCGGGAACCAGCACCCGCCGCCACTCCTGCAGCACCCGCGCCACTTCGCGTCGCTTGAAGTGCTCGAGAACGTGACAGTTGTAGATGACTTCAACCGAAGCATCCTTGAGAAAGGACAGGCTGTCGATGCTCGAGACGTGATCAACGTGGGGATAGTTGACGACATCAATGTGAATGTAGCCCGGTATGTGGCGAGGTCCGCAGCCGAGATGTAATTTCATGGTGACTCGTCCGCCGCAACCGCTGCTACAGCGCGTGCACTGCCGCCGCTGCGATCGCAACGTTGTAGAGAATCTGCGTAACCGCCTGCCAGAACGGCAACGGCGGAATCCGCTCCGTGTCGAGCGGCACTACGACCGTGTCCCCGGGCTTGATCGCGGTCTGGCCATGATGCTGGAACCAGCGGCTGCCTTCCTGGGCGACGACGCTACCATTGGCGCGCACCACGTAGATGCGCCCCTTATCGGCCCGGCGGGTCGTGCCGCCACTGAGCGCGATGTAATCATCGCGGCCCAGACGCGGATTGTAGAGGTGCGAGGTGGCGTATTGGACTTCACCGAGCACCATCACCTGCTGCTGCTTACGCGGCACGATGAGCTGATCACCGCCCCGCAGGATCACGTCGGCCGCCGATCCCGGCGCGGTGCGCATGATCGCCGGCAGGTCAATGACCAGGCGACCGACGGCCTTTGCCGTGCGCAGCTGTCCGAGCAGGGACTGCCCGACTGCAAGCGCGGCGGGCCCGCCCGAGGCGATGGCTCCCTGCGCCTGCGGCACCGCAATGGCCTGCAGGGCCAGCATAGTGAGGTCGCGCTGGGTGCGCTCGGCGAGCAGGTCGATCTGCTGTTGCTCCTGTTTGCGAAGCGACTCGCGCGTAAACACACTCCCCTCGGGGAAGGCAAAGTCGGTAAGACCGCCGGCCCGCGCCAACACAGAATGCAGCGTCTCACCGCGACGGATCGAATAGACGCCCGGGAAACGCACCTCACCCCGTACCGCGATGCTTTCCTGGGCCTCCCAGAGTGGCACCTCCTTCACGGTGAGGCGATCGAAGGGCTGCAGCTCGATATTGGCGCTCGGCTCGCCCCGCAACGCCGCCCCCAGATCTATCGGAATGAGCTCGGTGCGCCGCGACTGATCGGCTGCCACCTGATAGCGGGTTAACTCCGCCTCCTTGCCGTATGCGGATTCGGCAGTCCCGCCTCCGGCCCGCACCAGGTCACTGATGCGCATGCCAGGTTCGAGCGGATATTCGCCCGGCACCTTCACCTGGCCGTCGATGTGCACCAGCTCCGTCGGGCTCCGCGAGCTTCCTTGCAGGCGCAGCTCCTCGAGCAGCGGCTGAATGACCTGGTCACGGGCCGAGGCCAGATCGAAGACGGTGATGCGGTCACGCGGCATCAGCTCGATGTCGGCCGGCGAACCGGGCGCGCGCAGGGCGGCAGCGAGATCTGCCGACAGGACTGTGATGCGCCGGTCGGGTGGCAGCTCACGGCGGATCAGCACGTAATGCTGGTCCGCATCCGGTCGCAGCTCCTCTACCGAGCGAATCACATCGGACAGATGCAGGCCCTTGCGATAGGCGAAGGTGCCCGGCGTATAGACGAAGCCCTGCACGACCACGGCGGCATCTAGCGTGGGACGCAGACGCAGAATGCGCAGCAGGTCGCCGTTGTGCACGAGTTCCCCGCGCGCGCCCGCCGCCAGGTCCACGTCCGTCACCACACGCCGCTGCTGCGCGTCGATGCGGGTCACCACGGCCTTGGTCCCATCGGCCTCGGGAGTGAGCCCGCCCGCCAGCTGCAGCACCTCCGCGACCGTGGTTTCGCCCCGCACTTCGTAGATCGCCGGTCGGCGCACTTCGCCGTCGACACTGACCGTCGCCCCCACCGGCGGGATGAAGATGACATCACCCTGCTGAATCTTGGCATCATCGCTCGAATCGCCGCGCAGCAGCAGGTTGTAGAGATCGAGCGAGCGCACCAGCGCGCCGTGCCGTTTGAGCAGCACGTTGCGCAGCGATCCGATCGGCTTGATTCCCCCGGCCGCGTACAGCGCCGAGGTCATCGTGGACAGGGGGCTTACCGTGTAGGAGCCCGGTCGTCGCGCTTCCCCAAGGACGAACACCCGGATTGCACCCAGATCCCCCATGGAAACGCTGGCGCGCACTCCGATCATCTGCCGCTCCACGCGCGCTTCGATGTCCGCCTTGGCGGCGCGAAAAGTCTGGCCACCGACGTTGAGCGGGCCGATGCCCGGGAAGCTCACCACCCCATCGCGCCCGACCGTGAGGCGCAAGGTCCGATTCTGGTTGCCATAGAGCTGCACGGCGAGCTCATCACCCGGTCCGAGCAGGTAGTCCGCCGGCACCGGCACGTTGGTCACGGGTGCGAAGGTGGACAGGCGATGATCGAAGAGCGAGTAACCGAAAGGCTTCAAACCCTCAACGCCGGTCTTCTTCAGAGGTAGGCGGGTCAGGCGGATATCCAGCCCGCGCAGCGCCGGCTCCACCTTCAGTCGCAGCGTCGCCTGTTCCTCGCTCAGGCCAAGCAACGCAATCGGCCGGAAACCTGGCAAGGTCAAGGCGCCCTCGTGCGACAGCTGATAGGGGTTGCGCGCACGGATCGCGGCCATGGTCTGCTCAAGACGCGTTCGGTCCGCCTCAGCCATCTCCCCGGCCGGGGTGGCACTGGGACTCTCCGCGGCGGCTGCCGGGCTGCCCGCCGCGGCCAGCGCCGCCGGGTCCACGGGTGCCGCGGCAGCGGGGGTCTGGCCGGGCGCGCTGGCCGGCGCCCGCGGCTGCAGGTGAAAGTCGACCTCGAGTACCACCCAGTCCTCGCCCCGCAGCTGCGGGGTGAGCGGTTCACTCTCCTCATCCGGGGGCGGAGCTTCGGTCGCATTGATCTCGGCGCCCGGAAGCTTCTCATTGGCACCGGTGCGTTCTGCGTTGGAGCCGCCACTCGACAGGCCGGTGCCGGTACCGCCGGTGCCACCGACGTTGCCGAGCTGTTTCAGGATGGCGTCCTGCTGCTCAGGCGTCAGGCCCTGGAAGATCTGCAGCTGCTCGGGTGTCGGGGTAAAGCCCTGGGCGTGGCTGCGCTCGCTGGCCAGCAGCAGCAGGAGCACTGCAGCGAGCACGCGCGGCGCCAGAGCAAGGCCTATTCTGCGTAGGATCGTCATCGCT
>JAFAPI010000149.1 GCA_019247195.1 Gammaproteobacteria bacterium | reverse complement strand
TCGAGCAAGCCCGCGCTCTCGATGACGCACGGGCCCGCGATCAGAAATAGGGGCCGCCCGCCCCCCACCTCGTATCCGGCGAGGCGCATGGCGCTAGCGGGGCGCGCGGCGCCTCAGGCGCCGGCCGCCTGCGGCAGCTGCGCCGCGCGGTGCGCCCGCGCCGCGCGGATGAAGCCGGTGAACAGCGGATGCCCGTCGCGCGGCGTGGAAGTGAACTCGGGGTGAAACTGCGTGGCGATGAACCAGGGATGCTGCGGCAGCTCGATGACCTCGACCAGACCGTCGCGCGAGAAGCCGGAAAAGCGCAGCCCCGACTGGCGGAAGCGCTCGAGGTAGCGGTTGTTGAACTCGAAACGGTGGCGGTGCCGCTCCATGATCATGTCGCGGCCATAGAGCTCGCGCGCGCGCGTACCGGCGCCGAGCAGCACCTCCTGCGCGCCCAGGCGCATCGTGCCGCCCTTGTCCGAGGCATCGCTGCGGGTCTGCACCCCGAGCGCCTGGTCCTGCCACTCGGAGATGAGCGCGATGACCGGGTGCGCGGTGGCGCGGTTGAACTCGGTGCTGTTGGCGTCGGCCAGGTGCTGCACGTGCCGCGCGAACTCCACGATTGCCACCTGCATGCCGAGGCAGATGCCGAGGTAGGGCACGCCGTGCTCGCGCGCGTAGCGCACCGCCTGGATCTTGCCCTCGATGCCCCGCTCGCCGAAGCCGCCCGGCACCAGCACCGCGTCCATCCCCTTGAGCGCGTGCGGGCCGTGCTGCTCGAGCTCGGTCGACTCGAGGTAGTGGATGTTCACCCGGGTGCGGCTCTTCAGCCCGGCGTGCATCAGCGCCTCGTGCAGCGACAGGTAGGAGTCGCGGATCTGCACGTACTTGCCGACCATGGCGATGTCTACCTGACCGTCGCAGTTGGAGCGGCCGCTCACCACCTGGCGCCACTCGCTGAGGTCGGTCGAGGGCACGCTCAGCCGCAACTTGTCGACGACGATGTCATCCAGACCCTGCTCATGCAGCAGGAGCGGGATGCGGTAGATGTCGTCGGCGTCCACCGCAGAGATGACCGCACGCTCCTCGACGTTGGTGAAGAGCGCGATCTTGCGCCGCTGCTCCTCCGGCAGGGGGTGCTTGCAGCGGCACAGCAGGACGTCCGGCTGGATACCGATGCCGCGCAGCTCCTTCACCGAGTGCTGCGTCGGCTTGGTCTTGATCTCGCCCGAGCCGCCCACCACCGGCACCAGGGTGAGGTGCATGTAGACGCAGTTGTGGCGTCCGAGCTCGACCCCGAGCTGGCGCATGGCCTCGAGGAAGGGCAGCGACTCGATGTCGCCGACCGTACCGCCGATCTCCACCATGCACACGTCCGAGCCGTCCGCGCCCAGCTTGATGCAGCGCTTGATCTCATCGGTGATGTGCGGGATCACCTGCACGGTCGCGCCCAGGTAGTCCCCGCGCCGCTCCTTGGCGATCACCCGCTCGTAGATGCGACCGGTGGTGAAATTGCTGTTGCGGCCGGTAGTGGTGCGCACGAAGCGCTCGTAGTGTCCGAGGTCGAGATCGGTCTCGGTGCCGTCCTGAGTGACGAACACCTCGCCGTGCTGGAACGGACTCATGGTGCCCGGGTCCACGTTGATGTAGGGATCGAGCTTGACCATGGCGATCTTGAGGCCGCGCGATTCGAGGATCGCGCCGAGCGAGGCCGAGGCGATGCCCTTGCCGAGCGAGGACACGACGCCGCCGGTGACGAATACGAAGCGCGCCATAGCGTCAGTTCAGGAGGTGCCCGTCGTGGAAGTCGCGGTGGGTGTGACCCGGTGCGACGACGGGCCAGCAGACTAGCACATCGCTGCCGGCACCGGCAGCGGAAAAAAAATCGCGTCCTAGGGCTGCCAGATCAGCCGGCCCCGCCGCCGGCTCGCCTCGTGCGCCTGCACGCTGGCATCGAGCCAGCGGTCGCCGGCGGCGATCAGCTGCGCGCCGGCATAAAGAAGCGGCAGGCGCGTGCGCTCCTCGAGCGGCACTTGCGCTTGCTGCAGCAACCCCTTGAGCGCCCGGCGTGGTCCGCCGGCACGCACGCGCAGCCGCTCGCCGCCGCGGCGCGCCCGCAACGTGAGCACCGGTGCCAGCGCGTCAAGGTCGAGCGCGCCACGCGGGTCGTTCTTGAGGGTCAGGGTGCCAAAGGGCGCCGGCAGCGCGCAGCGGCGCCGCTCTGACCAGTGCCACCGCTGCTCGAGGGGGTGCGCCACGGCCCGTGCCGGCGGACGCAGCCACAGGAGCTGTGCCTCGCGCACCACCCGCCCCTCTCCCCATTGCACCTCCGGATGCGCATCCGGGCGCGCAGCGAGCAGCGCGCCGGAGATCTGCTCCAGGCGGCGGCTGTCCGGACCGCGCACCCCCGACTGCGCCAGCCAGTAGCGCAGTGCGTTGCGTCGCCGCTCGGGGGTCAGCGTGCGCAGTGCACTGGCGGCGAGTGCCGGTCCCACGGCGGCGCGCGCCGCATCGACCCGACCGAGCTCCTCGAGCAGCTGCTGCGCCTCGGCCTGCAGCCGCGCGCTGCGGCCCACGGTGCCCGCCGCGCCGGGCCAGCGCGCCAGGAGCGGTGGCAGCACCTTGGCGCGCAAATAATTGCGATCGTGCCGCAGCAGGTGGTTGCTGTCGTCCTCGACCCAGCCCAGCCCCTGCGTCTGCAGCCACGCGCGCAGCTCCGCGCGCGAAGCCTGCAGGAGCGGGCGCAATAAGCGGTGCGGGCCAAGCGCACCCTGTGCGGGCATGGCGGCGAGACCCGCCGGTCCTGCGCCGCGCAGGAGCTGCAGCAGGAAGGTCTCGAGCTGGTCATCGCTGTGGTGAGCCGTGAGCAGCACTTCGCGCGGGCGCAGCGCGCCGAGGAGCGCGGCGTAACGGGCCACGCGCGCGGCGGCCTCCGGTGACTCGCCCGCGGCGGGGACGAGGCGCAGCCGCCGCACCGCAAACGGCACGCCCAGAGCTCGGGCGGTGCGTCGGCAGTGGCGCTCCCAGGCGGGGGCCTGCGGATGCAGTCCATGGTTCACGTGCAGTGCGCGCAGTTGACCCCGCCACTGCGGCAGCGCGGCGAGCGCAGCGAGCAGCGCGGTCGAGTCCGCACCGCCGGAGAAGGCGACGGCGAGCGGCGCCGCATTGGGCAGGAGCTCCGCGAGACGCGCGCCGAGCCAGTCGGGACCGAAGGTCACCGGGCGGGGGACGGGGGCCACCGGTCCCTCAGGCGGCGTTCTCGGCAAAGACGCCGAAGCCTGCGATCTTGCGGGCGCGTTTCTCGCGCAGCTCATCGCGCGGCAGCGTCTCGAGCTCGCCCAGGTGGCGCACCACCGCGCTCTTGAGACTCGCGGCGATGGCGGCGGGATCGCGGTGGGCCCCGCCGAGGGGTTCTTCAATCACCTCATCGACCAGTCCGAGCTTCAACAACCGGTCGGCGGTCAGGTTGAGCGCCTCCGCGGCCAGCTCCTTCTTGTCCTGGCTCTTCCACAGGATCGAGGCACACCCCTCGGGCGAGATCACCGAGTAGGTGCTGTACTGGAGCATCAGCAGGCGGTCGCAGACGCCGATGCCGAGCGCACCCCCCGAGCCGCCCTCGCCGGTCACCACGGTGATGATGGGCACGCCGAGGAGGGACATCTCGAAGAGGTTGCGGGCGATCGCCTCGCTCTGCCCGCGTTCCTCCGCCCCCACGCCCGGGTAGGCGCCCTGGGTATCAACCAAGGTGAGCAGCGGCAGCGCGAAGCGCTCCGCGAGCCGCATGAGCCGCAGTGCCTTGCGGTAGCCCTCGGGCTTGGGCATCCCATAGTTGCGACGGACGCGCTCCTTGGTGTCGCGGCCCTTCTGGTGGCCGATGACCATGAGCGCACGATCCTCGATGCGCGCCAGGCCGCCGACGATCGCGCCGTCGTCCGCGTACATGCGATCGCCGTGCAGCTCGTTGAACTCCGAGCAGATCGCGCTCACGTAGTCGAGGGTGTAGGGGCGGTGCGGGTGGCGCGCGAGCTGCGTGATCTGCCAGGGGGAGAGGCTGGCGAAGATGCTGCCGGTGAGCTGGCGGCTCTTGGCTTGCAGCCGGGCGATCTCGTCCTGGATGTTGACCTCCGACTCCGAGGTCACGTGGCGCAGCTCCTCGATCTTCGCTTCGAGCTCGGCGATCGGCTGTTCAAAGTCGAGGAAGGCGACGGCCATGGCGCGGCTATCCTAACTCAGCGCCGGTCGGCGGACAGTGCGGCGCCACCGGTGGCAGGCGCCCCGTACAGCACCTGCACCGACTGGGTCCCGAGCAGCCCCTCGAGGTGCTCGAGCAGCTCCCGGCTGGCTCGCACGTTCCACTCGGCGCCGAGGGCCAGTGCGCCGCGCGCCTGCGCGCCGTGGTACTCCACGGTCACCGGGCAGGGTCCCGGGCGCCACGGCTCGAGCAGCGGCCCGAGCCGCTCGGTGAGCGCGGGCAGGTCCTTGGACGAGCAGCGCAGGATCAGCCGCCGCGCCTCCTGCTCGCGCACCCGATCGAGCTCGGTGATGCGCCGCGCGGCCAGCCGCCAGGCGTCGCTGAACTCGTCAAAGCGTAGCTGGCCTTCGACGAGCACCAGTGCGTCCTTGCTGATCAGATCGCGGTGCCTGTGGTAGGTCTCCTCGAACAGCGTGACCTCGATGCGGCCGCTGCGGTCATCGAGGGTGAGCACCACACGCGGGCCGCGCTTCTTGACCTCATCGATGAGTCCCGCGACCGTGACCGGGCGGCCGCCACCGAAGCGTCCGGGCTCAAGTCCGGCCACCGGCCGATCGCTCACCAGGTCCGCGATGCGGTGCGTGACGAAGCGCGGCAGACTCGCCTCGAAGCGCGCCAGCGGATGGCCGGTCAGGTACAGGCCGAGGGTCTCGCGCTCGCCGGCGAGGCGCACCGCCTCGCTCCACTCCGGCAGCACCGCGGCGAGCGCCGGCGCGCGCACCGGCTCACCGCTCGGCAGCCCGAACAGGTCGTCCTGCCCCGCCTGGTGCGCGCGCGTGTTTTGCTCGCCGAGCTGCATCGCCGCCCCCAGGTGCTCCATGAGCGTGGCGCGATTGGGTCCCAGCCCATCGAGGCTGCCACTACGCAGCAGCGCCTCGAGCACGCGGCGGTTGGCCTTCTGCAGGTCCAGGCGCCGGCACAGGTCCTCGAGGGTGCGGTACTCCCCGCGTGACTCGCGCTCGCCCAGCAGGGCCTCGACCGCGCCAGCGCCCACCCCGCGCACCGCGCCTAGGCCGTAGCGGATCTCGCGCGCCCCGCACGCGGTGAATTCGTAGCGCGAGGCGTTCACGTCCGGTGGCAGCACGCGCAGCCCCATGTCGCTGCACTCCTGGATCAGCGTCACCACCTTGTCGGTGTGCTCCATGTCCGCCGACAGCACGGCGGCCATGTAGGCCGCCGGGTGGTGCGCCTTGAGGTAGGCGGTCTGGTAAGACAGGAGCGCGTAGGCGGCCGAATGGGACTTGTTGAAGCCGTAGCCGGCGAACTTCTCCATCAGGTCGAAGATGTGCGCCGCCAGCGGCTCACGCACACCGCGCGCCACCGCGCCGTTGATGAACACCGAGCGCTGCTGTGCCATCTCCTCAGGCTTCTTCTTGCCCATCGCGCGCCGCAGCAGATCAGCGCCGCCGAGGGTATAGCCGGCGAGCACCTGCGCGATCTGCATGACCTGTTCCTGATAGAGGATGACCCCGTAGGTGGGTTTGAGGATCGGCTCGAGGCTCGGGTGCAGGTAGTCGATCGGACCCTCGCTGCGACCATGCTTGCGATTGATGAAGTCATCGACCATGCCCGACTGCAGCGGGCCGGGGCGGAAGAGCGCCACCAGCGCGACGATGTCCTCGAAGCAGTCCGGCTGCAGGCGGCGGATCAGGTCCTTCATGCCGCGCGACTCGAGCTGGAAAACCGCCGTGGTGCGGGTGGACTTCAGCAGCTGGTAGGTGGGGACATCGTCCATCGCCAGCTGGCCGATCTCGAGGGGCGCGCTGCCGGGGGCGCGCTCGCGGTTGATGAGCGCGGCGGCGCGGTCGATGATCGTGAGCGTGCGCAGCCCGAGGAAGTCGAACTTCACCAGGCCGGCGGCCTCGACGTCGTCCTTGTCGAACTGGGTGAGGACATTGCCGCCGTCGGCGTCGCGGTACAGTGGGGTGAAGTCGGTGAGCACCGAGGGGGCGATGACCACCCCGCCGGCATGCATGCCGGCGTTGCGCGTCAGGCCCTCGAGTGAGCGCGCCAGGTCGATGAGGTTGCGCACCTCATCCTCGCTCTGGTAGAGGCGCTTGAGCTCCGGCTCCTTGCCGAGCGCCCCCTCGAGCGTGATGCCGAGCTCAAAGGGGATCAGTTTGGCGATGCGGTCGACGTAGCCGTAGGCCATGCCGAGTACCCGCCCCACGTCGCGCACCACGGCCTTCGCCGCCATGGTGCCGTAGGTGATGATCTGCGAGACACGCTCGCGGCCGTATTTCTCGGCCACGTAGTCGATGACCCGGTCCCGCCCGTCCATGCAGAAGTCGATGTCGAAATCGGGCATCGAGACGCGCTCGGGATTGAGAAAGCGCTCGAACAACAGGTCGTGGCGGATGGGGTCGAGGTCGGTGATCGCGAGGCTGTAGGCGACCAGGGAGCCCGCGCCGGAGCCGCGACCCGGACCCACGGGCACGCCGTGCTCGCGCGCCCAGCGGATGAAGTCGGCGACGATCAGGAAGTAGCCGGCGAAGCCCATCTGGCAGATGACCTCGAGCTCGCTGCGCAGCCGTTCGGCATAGGCGGCGGGTGCGGCGGCCGCGAAGCGGCGCGCCAGTCCGGCGCTGGCCTCGCTGCGCAGGAACTCTTCGGTCGAGGTTCCGGCTGGGAGTGGATACTGCGGCAGCCGCGCCTCACCGAGCTTGAGCGTCAGGCTGCAGCGGCGCGCGATCTCCACCGAGTTGGTAAGTGCCTCGGGGATGTCGGCGAAGAGTGCCGCCATCTCCTGCGCACTGCGCAGGTACTGCTGGCGCGAGTAGCGCCGCACCCGTCCCGGGTCGGCGAGCAGCGCTCCCTCGTGGATGCAGACCCGCGCCTCGTGCGACTCGAACTCATCCGCCCTGAGAAAGCGCACGTCGTTGCTGGCCACCACCGGTACCCCGCGCCGGCCTGCCAGCGCGACCGCCTGCGCGATATAGGTCTCCTCGAAGGGCCGGCCGAGGCGCTGCAACTCGAGGTAAAAGCGCCCCGGGAAGAGCGCGAGCCACGCGCTCAGGGCGCGCTCGGCGTCGGCCTCGTGGGCGTTCACCAGCGCCCGCCCCACGTCGCCCTCCGTGGCACCCGAGAGCGCGATCAGGCCGCTGCAATTCGCGCCGTTCAGCCAGCCGCGCTCGATCCGTGGCGTACCCCGCTCCTGGCCGTCGAGATACGCGCGGCTGACGAGGCGCGAGAGGTTGCGGTACCCCTCCGGTGACTGGCACAGGAGCGTCAGACGCGACGGGCTCGCCCGCTCGCCCTCCTCCTTCACCAGCAGATCGACCCCCACCAGCGGCTTGACGCCGGCCTTGAGCGCCTCGCGATAGAACTTCACCATCGCGAACAGGTTGTTCTGGTCGGTCACCGCGACCGCCGGCATGCCCGCCGCTGCGACCGCGGCGACGAGCTCCGGGATGCGCACCACGCTGTCACTCAGCGAATACTCGGTGTGCAGGCGCAGGTGGACAAAGCCCGGTGCCATCCTCAGGCCCCCATCTCCAACAGCGCCAGATCGAGCGCTTCCTCGTCCTCCTCGCACGCACAGCGCACGGGCGCGAAGGAGCGCCGGTGCTGCGGTGAGGGTGCCCGCACGCGCAGCGCATCCAGATGTGCGGGGGTGCAATAGCCCTTGTGCGCGGCGAGTTCGAAGCCCGGGTAGCACGCATCGAGCGCGCGCATCAGGGCGTCGCGGTAGGTCTTGGCGAGGATCGAGGCGGCGCTGATCGCCGCCAGGCGCGCATCTCCCGCCACGATCGCCTCGATGGTACAGGCGAGTTGCAGGTCAGTGAGGCGCGGACAGCGGTTGCCGTCGATGCGCACGTGTGTGGGCGCCACCGGCAGGGCCAGGAGCGCGCGGCGCATGGCCAGCATGGTCGCCTGGAAGATGTTGAGACTGTCGATCTCGTCGCGGTCCGCGACCCCCACGCCACAGGCGAGCGCGCGGGCGCGGATGATCGGCGCCAGGCGCTCGCGCTCCTGGGGGCTGAGCTGCTTCGAGTCCGCCAGACCGCGGATGCGCCGGCGCGGGTCGAGGATCACCGCCGCCGCGACCACGGGTCCGGCGAGCGGGCCCCGGCCGGCCTCGTCGACCCCCGCCACGCGGGTAAGGTCAGCCGCGCGCAGCATCGGCGGTGCAGCTCAGCACTGCCTCGGCGGCGCGCGCCGCGCCGTCGCA
The DNA here is from genome assembly GCA_019247195.1 of Gammaproteobacteria bacterium. Taxonomy (GTDB): domain Bacteria; phylum Pseudomonadota; class Gammaproteobacteria; order Steroidobacterales; family Steroidobacteraceae; genus 13-2-20CM-66-19. The sequence goes on along the minus strand of JAFAPI010000149.1, from coordinate 6,069 downwards.
GCGCAGCCGGCGGTGGATGGCGGCGAACTCCTCTAGCATCGCTTCAATCCGTGGTCGGTCCTCGAGCTCGGCCAGCAGGGCCTGCGCCAGCTTCGCGCCCTGGACCTGGTCCTGGATGAACTCCGGCACCAGCGCCCGGCCGGCGAGCAGGTTCGGCTGCGAAAAGTATCGCACCTTCACGAGTCGCAGGGTTCGCACCAAAAAGGCCGTGAGGGCACTGACGCGGTAAGCCACCACCATCGGCCGGCCGGTGAGGAGAGCCTCCAGGGTCGCGGTGCCGGAGGCGACCAGGGCGGCGTCACAGGCGGCGAGCGCCGTTTGCGCCTGGCCATCGAGCCGCTGAATGGCTGGCACGCCGGGTACTTGCAGCGCTTCCTTGGCGAACGCCTCAGCTGTCGCGCGCGAGGCCAAGGGGGCAATGAACTGCAGCGCGGGCCTCGAGCGCGCCAGCTGCGCGGCCGCCGCGGCAAACGGGGCCGCGAGGCGGCTCACCTCGCCGAGCCGGCTCCCCGGTAGCAGCGCGATCACCTCGCCGTTCTCGGGCAGGCCGAGAGCGCGCCGCGCCGCGGCGCGGTCGATCTGGAGCGGGATCTGATCCGCGAGCGGATGACCGACGAAGCGGGCCGCCACCCCCTGGGGCGCGTAGAACTCGGTCTCGAACGGCAGCAGGCACAGCACCAGATTGCAGGCGGTCCCGATACCGCGCACGCGGCCGGGCCGCCAGGCCCAGACCTGCGGACTCACGTACTGTACCGTCGGGATGCCGGCGCGGCGCAGATCGCGCATCAGGCGCAGGTTGAACTCAGGGGCGTCGATGCCGACGAACACGTCGGGCCGCGTCGCCAGCAGCCGCTTGCGCAGCCTCCGGCGCAGGCGCAGCAGTCGCGGCAGGTGGGCCAGCACCTCGGCCAGTCCCATGACCGCGAGTTCCTCGGACGCCGCCCAGGTCTCGCAGCCAGCGGCGCGCATGCGCGGACCGGCGACGCCGAAGCACTCGAGCCGCGTGACGCGCGCGCGCAATGCGCCGATCAATGCAGCTCCCAGTTGATCCCCGGAGTGCTCTCCAGCGACGAAGCCAACGCGCAACGCACGGCCCGCCGCAGGCGGCGCACTGCCGCTCATCGCACCAGGCTGCGCTTGGAGTGGCTGATGAAGTCGACGAAGACGCGGATCTCGGCGTGCTGCTGGGCGAGCGGCTCGAGCTGCTTGAGGGCCTCGGCGAGCAGCAGGTCGGAGCGGTACAGCAGGCGGTAGGCCTCGCGGATCTGGCGGATCTGCGCCTCGCCGAAGCCGCGCCGCTTGAGGCCCTCCGCGTTGACCGCGTGCGGCGTGGCGGGGTTGCCCTGCACCATCACGTAAGGCGGCACGTCGCGTTGCACGATGGCCCCGCCGGCCAGGAAGGCGTGCGCGCCGAGCCGGGAGAATTGGTGCACGGCGGTGAGCCCGCCGAGGATTACCCAGTCCTGCACCTCGACGTGGCCGGCGAGGGAGGCGCAATTGGCGAAGACGGTGTGCGAGCCGACGCGACAGTCGTGCGCGACGTGCGAGTAAGCCATGAAGAGGTTGTCATCGCCGATGCGCGTCACCCCCTCATCGTGGGTCGTGCCGCGGTTGATGGTGCAGAACTCGCGGAACACGTTGCGGTCGCCCACCTCGAGCCGCGTCGGTTCCCCGCGGTACTTCTGGTCCTGGGGTGCACTGCCGAGGGAGGCAAAGGAGTGGACATGGTTGTCGCGCCCCAGACGCGTGGGGCCGCTCAGCACCGCGTGGGCCTCGATGATGCTGCCGGAATCGATGTGCACCTGGGGGCCGATGACGGTGTAGGGCCCCACCGTCACGTCGGCGGCGAGCTCCGCCTGCGGGGAGACCACCGCGCGCGCGTCGATCACTTGGAGGTCTCCGGCGCCACCATCATGTCCGCGTGTGCGACCTCCTGCTCGCCGACGTGGGCGGCCGTGGAGAAGCGCCAGATGCCGCGCAGCGAGCGCTGCAGCTGCGCGCTCAGCAGCAGCTGATCACCCGGGACCACCGGGCGACGAAACCGGGCGTTGTCGATGCCGACGAAGTAGAAGCGCGTGGTGTGATTGGGCACCACGCCGCCGGTGACGAAGCACAGTATGCCGGCGGCCTGTGCCAGCGCCTCGATGATCATGACGCCGGGCATCACTGGCCGGCCCGGGAAGTGACCGGGAAAGAACGGCTCGTTGTAGGTGACGTTCTTGAGCGCGCGGATGCTCTTGCCCGGCAACAGCTCGAGCACGCGGTCGATCAGCAGAAACGGATAACGATGCGGCAGGCGCTCCAGGATCGCCTGCATGTCCAGCTGGATCGCCTCAGTCATCTGCCTCGTCCTGCTGCTCCGGCTTGATCCCGGCGGCCCGCTCGAGCTGGCGCACGCGCCCCTCCAGCAGGCCGATGCGCTTGAAACGCGCCACCAGACGGCGCCAGGTGTGGGCTTCTTCGAATGGGATGCCGCTCGAGTATACGCCGGCACGCTCGATGGAGTGGGTGATCATCGACATGCCGGTGACCACCACATCGTCGGCGACGCTGATGTGACCGGCGAAACCGGCCGAGCCGCCGATCATGCAGCGCCGCCCGATGGTGGTGCTGCCGGACACGCCGGTGCAGCCGGCGATCGCGGTGTGCGCGCCGATGCGCACGTTGTGCGCGATCTGGATCAGGTTGTCGAGCTTCACGCCCTCTTCGATCACCGTATCGTCGATCGCGCCGCGGTCGATCGTGGTGTTGGCGCCGATCTCGACGTCGGCGCCGATGCGAACGGTGCCCACCTGGGGCACCTTGAGCCAGCGACCGCCCTCGGGCGCAAAGCCGAAGCCATCCGCGCCGATGACCACTCCGGGCTGCACGATGCCGCGCTCGCCAACGCTGACGCCACTGCCGAGCGTGACGCGCGCGATCAACTGCACGTCCGCGTCGAGGCGTACGCCCGGCCCGAGCAGGCAGTGCGCGCCGAGGCGGCAGCGCGGTCCGATGCTCACCTGCTCGCCGATGACGCAGTACGGCCCCACCTGCGCGCTCGGATCAACGTGCGCGCTGGGGGCGATGAGCGCGCTCGGATGCGTGCCCGGCTCCAGGGGCGCCGGCGGGTGCAGGAGCGTGGCGATGCGCGCGTAGGTGGCGTACGGGTTCTCGCACACGAGCACCGCGACCGGGCAGTTCTCCGCCGCCGCCGCGGTCAACACCACCGCCGCGGCGCGCGTCGCGTTGAGCTGCGGGCGATAGCGCGGGTTGGCGAGGAAGCTGAGCGTGCCGGGGGCGGCGTTCGCGAGCGTGGCGACGCGTTCCACCGGCGTGTCCGGGTCGCCACGTAGCTCGCAGCCGAAACGCACTGCCAGCTCCCCGAGCGACACGCGCATCGGTCCGGCCCCCTCGTGCTGGGCGCCGCCGCTCTACTTGGTCGGCTTCGCCGGCGGAGTGGCGGGCGGCGGGGCCGTCGGCTTGGCCGCTGCACCGTGCGCCTGCATCGCGGCGAGCACCCCCGGGGTGATGTCGTAGCTGGAGGTCTGGTAGATCACCACCTCGGAGCTCAGCACCAGATCGTAGTTCTGCGCCTTGGCGTAGTTGCGCACTTCCTCGCCGAGCGTGCGCTGCAGGCGCGACATCTCCTCGTTGCGCCGCGCCCCGAAATCATCCTGCAGCTCGCCCTTGGCGCGCTCAAAGTCGCGGCCGCCGTCGCGCAGCTCCTTCTCGGCGCGGGTGCGCTGCTCCTCGGTCATGGTCGCCGCATCCTTTTGCAGCTTGTCCTGCTTGGCCTTGAGCGCCTGCCCCTGCGCCTGCAGTTGACGCTCACGCGGGGCGAACTCGGCGCGCATCGACTCCTGCACCGCCTTGCCCTGGGGAGACTCCTCCAGCAGCCGCTGGGGATCCACGATGCCGATCTTCGGCTCGGCCCACGCCGGCAGCGCGACCAGGACCCCCGCCGCCATCACCCACCCGGCCACCTTGCTGCTGCTCACACGCTTCACGGAACTACCTACCTCGTTGATTGACGGGAAAAGACACCGCCCCCGCACGGGGCTTAGCCACCTAGTATCGCGTAGAAGGACCCCCCGACGCTCGCTTCTTTGCGGCCCGACCTCAGAAGGCGTTGCCCACGGAGAACTGGAAGCCCTCGGTCTCGTCCCCCCAGCGGGTGATGCCATCGCCTTTCTTGGCGTTCAGCGGTACCCCGAAGCTGAACCGGAACAGCCCGAGCGGGGCCAGCCATTGCACCGCCACGCCGACCGAGCGCTTGAGGTCGGAGAAGCTGCGGAAGCGATAGTCCTCGGGCGTGATGCCGTCGGGGCCGTAGAACCGGATGCGGTTGCCGGTTTCGAACACGTTGCCGATGTCGAAGAAGGCACTGACGCGCGCGGTCTGGGCGTACTTGCCCGGCATGGGGAAGACGAGCTCGTTCTGACTCGTGATGCGGAAGTTGCCGCCGTAGGGGTTGCCGAACTGGTCCTTGGGGCCGAGTCGGCTCTCGCGATAGCCGCGCACCGAGTCCGGGCCACCACCGAAGAACTGGCGATACGGGGGCAGCGCCGTGGTGCGACCGAGCGGGGCGCCGTAATCGAGCCCCTCAAAGAAGGAGAAGATGAAACCCTTCCACAGGGGCACGTAGCGGATGAACTGGTAGTTGCCGGTCCAGTACTGCACGTCGCTGCCGGGGACGGTGGCCGAGAGCGAGATCGAGTGACGCATGCCGCGGTCGGCGAACAGCGTGCGGTTGCGGGTATCCCAGTCCCAGCCGAGCACCGCCTCGTAGCTCTTGAAGTTCGTGCCGTAGAACACGTAGATGTTGTTGGTCGCATCGTCGTGCGCCAGGCGCTGGTAGGGATGGCCGTTCTGCTGTACCCACTGCTGCGCCTGGTAGGCGCTGCTTAGCGAGTTGGTCAGCAGCTGCGAGCTGTTGAAGGCGGCGCCGAAGCGCAGGTACGCGGTCTCAGCGATCGGGTAAGCCCAGGTGGGCCCGAGGCTCAGCGTGCGCGAAGAGAAGTTCGAGGAGGAGGACACGAACTGGGTCACGTCGCTGTAGGTGACGGAGATCGTGCGCTGCAGGTTGTCGACGTTGGTATAGGGGTTGGTGTGCTGGATGCTGTACACCTTGCTGAAGGCGCCGCCGTTCAGATTGACGGCGATGCGCTCCCCCGTGCCGAGGAAGTCCGCATCCGCGTAGCTGCCGTTCAGCATGAACTTGTAGGTCTCGGAGTAGCCGATGCCACCTGAGAGCTGCGAGGCCGGGCCCTCCTCGATCTTGTAGTTGACGTCCACCAGGTCGGGCGATCCGGCCACCGGGGTGGTCTCGAACTCGACGCTCTTCACGTAGGGCAGGCGCTGCACGCGCTGCTTGGAGCGCTCGAGGGAGGTATTGGAGAGCCAGCCGCCCTCGAGCTGACGCATCTCGCGCCGCAGCACCTCGTCGTTGATGCGGTTGGCGCCGGTGAAGGTGATGTTGCGCACGTACACGCGGTTGCCGGGCTCGACGAAGAAGGTGAGCGCCACGGTATGGGTGGCGGCGTCCGCGGTCGGCACCGGCTCGACCTTGGCGAAGGCATAGCCGTCGCGGCCCATGCGGTTCTGCATCAGCTCCTGGCTGGAAGTAATCAGCTTGCGGTTGAAGGTGTCGCCGGAATGGATGAGCAGCAGCCGCTCGAGCTCGGCCTGCGGGACGACGAAGGTGCCGGCCAGTTTGATGGTCGAGACCTTGTACACCTCACCCGGGTCGATGTTGACTGTGATGAAGATGTCTTCCTTCTCGGGGGCGATCGCCACCTGCGTCGTGTCGAGCTGGAAGTTGGCGTAGCCTCGATCCATGTAGTAGTTACGGATCTTCTCCAGATCGCCCTGCAGCGACTCGCGGGAGTAACGGTCGTCCTGCTTGTACCAGGACAGCCAGTTGGGGGTCTTCAGCTCCAGGGTCTCTAGGATGTCCTTGTCGCGGAACTTGGTGTTGCCGACCACGTTGATGGCGCGGATCTTGGCGCGCGAGCCTTCCTTGATGTCGATCTTGATCTTGACGCGGTTGCCCGACTCCTCCTCCACCTTGGTGTCGATGCGCACCCC
>JAFAPI010000047.1 GCA_019247195.1 Gammaproteobacteria bacterium | reverse complement strand
GGGTCTGCTTGAAGACGTTGGCGTTGAGCGCCCCGGCCAGCCCGCGGTCGGTGGAGATGACGATCAGCCCGACCGCCTTCGGCTCGCGCTCGGAGAGGAAGGGATGGCGGTAGTCCGGGTTCGCCTGGGTGAGATGACCGATCACGTTGCGGATCTTCACCGCATAGGGTCGCGCCAGCCTCATGCGCTCCTGCGCGCGGCGCATCTTGCTGGTCGCGACCATCTGCATCGCCTTGGTGATCTTCTGCGTGCTCTTGACGCTGGCGATCTTGGAGCGGATTTCCTTGGTGCCGGGCATGGCTAGTAGGTGCCGGTGGCGACGAAGTCCTCGATGGAGCGCTTCATCGCCGCCTCGTTCTCCTTGGTGAGCTTCGGCTGCGCGTTGATGGCCTCGAGCATCGCCCGGTGGTTGGTGTGCGCAAAGGCCTGCAGCGCGCTCTCGAACGCCACGACCTTCTTCAGGTCCACCTTGTCCATGTAGCCGTTGTTGACCGCGTAGATGGACAGCGCCATCTCCGCCACCGACATGGGCGCGTACTGCTTCTGCTTCATGACCTCGGTGACGCGCTGTCCGCGCTCGAGCTGGCGGCGCGTGGCTTCGTCGAGGTCGGAGGCGAACTGCGAGAACGCGGCGAGCTCACGGTACTGCGCCAGCGCCAGGCGGATGCCGCCGCCGAGCTTCTTGATGATGTCGGTCTGCGCCGCGCCGCCGACGCGCGATACGGAGATGCCGGCGTTCATGGCGGGGCGGATGCCGGCATTGAACAGGTCGGTCTCGAGGAAGATCTGCCCATCGGTGATCGAGATCACGTTGGTCGGCACGAAGGCGGTGACATCGCCCGCCTGGGTCTCGATGATCGGCAGCCCGGTGAGCGAGCCGGTGCGGCCCTTGACCGCCCCCTTGCTCACCATCGCGACGTACTCCTCGTTGACGCGCGCGCTGCGCTCGAGCAGGCGCGAGTGCAGGTAGAACACGTCGCCCGGGAAGGCCTCGCGCCCCGGCGGGCGACGCAGCAGGAGCGAGATCTGCCGGTAGGCGACGGCCTGCTTGGACAGATCGTCGTAGATGATGAGCGCGTCCTCGCCGTTGTCCATGAAGTACTCGCCCATCGTCACCCCGGAGTACGCGGCGATGTACTGCATCGCCGCCGGGACCGAGGCGGAGGCGGCGACCACGATGGTGTGGCCCATGGCGTCATGCTCCTCGAGCTTGCGCACCACGTTGGCGATGGTCGACTGCTTCTGGCCGATGGCGACGTAGACGCACTTAATGCCCGAGCCCTTCTGGTTGATGATGGTGTCGACGGCGAGCGCGGTCTTGCCGGTCTGGCGGTCGCCGATGATCAGCTCGCGCTGCCCGCGGCCGATCGGCACCATCGAGTCGATGGCCTTGTAGCCGGTCTGCACCGGCTGGCTGACGGACTTGCGATAGATGACCCCGGGCGCGACGCGCTCGATGGGGGCCGTGCGCGTGGTGGCGACCGGGCCCTTGCCGTCCAGGGGCTGGCCGAGGGAGTCGACCACCCGGCCGAGGAGCTCCGCGCCCACCGGCACCTCGAGGATGCGGCCGGTGGTCTTGACCGTGTCACCTTCCTTCAGGTGCTTGTACTCGCCGAGCACCACCGCGCCCACCGAGTCCTGCTCGAGGTTGAGCGCGAGGCCGAAGGTCTGCCCCGGGAACTCGAGCATCTCGCCGTAGCGGGCATCCGCGAGCCCGTGGATGCGGGTGATGCCGTCCGTGACCGAAATGATGGTGCCGACGTTGCGCGCCTCGGTGACCGACTTGAAGTTCTCGATGCGCTGCTTGATCAGGTCGGAGATTTCGGTTGCCTTGATGGCCATGGCTGTGTTCCTGGATGGGTCAGGCGGTCAGTTCGTAGGCGATGCGCTCGAGGCGCGCCGCGAGCGAGCCGTCGATCACCAGATCGCCGGCCTTGAGCACCGCGCCGCCGATGAGGCGCGGATCGATCGAGCAATGCAGGCGCACCTTGCGGCGCAGGCGGCGCTCGAGCGCCGCGGCGAGTTTCTGCTGCTGCGCGGCATCGAGGGCGGTGGCGGAGGTGACCGCGACGTCCGCCACCCCCTGGGCCGCATCCTTCAGCTCATCGAACAGCTGGGCGATCTCGGGCAGGTAGCCGAGGCGGCGATTGCCCGCGAGCGTGCGCACGAAGTTGGCGCCCTGCTCGTCGAGCTCCGGCCCGGCGACGTCCAGCAGCAGCTGGCCGAGGGCTTCGGGCGCCACGCGGGGGTTACCGAGCAGGCTCGCGACCCGCTCATCGCGGGCGACCGCCGCGGCCGTATGCAGGGCCTGCGACCACGCCTCGAGACGGTCGCGGGCGCGCGCTTCCGCGAAGGCGGCGCGTGCGTAGGGGCGGGCGATGGTGAGCCGGTCGGCCATGCTCAGATCTGCGCGGCGAGCTTGTCGAGCAGCTCGGCGTGGGTGCGCGGGTCGATCTCGCGCTCGAGCAGCTTGGCGGCCGCCCCGACCGCGATGCCCGCGACCTCGCGCCGCAGGCTCTCCCGGGCGCGGGTGGTGTCGAGCTCGATCTGCTGCTGGGCCGCGGCGACAAGGCGCGCGCCCTCGGTGCTCGCGCTGCCTTTCGCCTCTTCCACCAGCTCGTTGGCGCGGTGCTGGGCGTGGTCGATGATCTGGTTGGCGCGCTCGCGCGCGGTGCGGATGATCTCGTCCGCCTGGCCGCGCGCATTGGCGAGCGCCTGCTCACCCTGCTCGGCGGCCGCGAGCCCGTGCGCGATCTTGCGCTCGCGTTCATCCATGGCTCGCAGGATCACCGGCCAGATGTAGCGCATGGTGATGAAGATGAGCAGCGCGAACACGATCATCTGCACGATGAGCGTGAGGTTGATATTCACGGTCCGTCTCTCCTGCGGCGCCCGCCCGGCCGCCTCAGCGGGCGGCTGCCTGCACCGCGCCGAGGAAGGGGTTGGCGAAGGTGAAGAAGAGCGCAAAGCCGATGCCGATCATGGCGACGGCATCGAGCAGGCCGGCCACGAGGAACATCTGCACCCGCAGCACCGGCAGCAGCTCCGGCTGGCGCGCCGAGCCCTCGATGAAGCGCCCGCCGAGGATGCCGAAGCCGATGGCGGTGCCGAGGGCCCCCATGCCGAAGATGATGCCGACGGCCAGCACGGTCATGGCCTGGATATGAGCAACGTTTTCCATTCTTGGTCTCCTGCGAAAATCAGTTAAGAAACGACGCGCCGACGGGTTAGTGATGCTCGCTCGCCATCGACAGGTACACGATCGTCAGCACCATGAATATGAAGGCCTGCAGCGTGATCACAAGCACGTGGAACAGGGCCCAGACCAGCCCGAGCAGCAGCTGGCCGATGATCCCGCCGATGCCGCCGAGGGAGATGACGTGGTTGAGCCCGGTGCTCAGGGTGAGCACGGCCAGCAGCAGGAAGATCATCTCGCCGGCGTACAGGTTGCCGTAGAGCCGCAGTGACAGCGACACCGGGCGGGCGAGGAAGGTCACCGACTCGAGGATGAAGTTGACCGGCACCAGCAGGGCCTGCACGAGCGGGTTCTTGGCGCGGAACGGCTGCAGCGTCAGCTCGCCGATGAAGCCGAGCGGCCCCTTCATGCGGATGCTGTAGAAGATGATGAGCACGAACACCGTGAGCGACATGGCGAAGGTCGCGTTGAGGTCAGTACTCGGCACCACCTTGAGGTGTTGGACGCCGGCGCCGCGCGCGACCGCGGGCAGCAGGTCGACCGGCACCAGGTCCATGAAGTTGAAGAGGAAGATCCAGCAGAAGATGGTGAGCGCGAGCGGCGCGATCAGACGGCTCGTGCCGTGAAAGGTGTCGCGCACCTGGGTATCGACGAAGCTGACGATGAGCTCGATGAAGTTCTGCAGCCGGCCGGGCACCCCGCTCGTGGCGCGGTACGCGACCCAGCCGAACAGTCCGATGAACACCAGGGCGAGCAGCACCGAGAAGAACACCGTGTCGTAGTTGACGACGGAAAAGTCGACGATGCCGTGCGGCGCCTTGTTCGACAGGAACGTCTGGTG
>JAFAPI010000239.1 GCA_019247195.1 Gammaproteobacteria bacterium | reverse complement strand
CCGCGCGAACCTGTCCGGCCTGCGCCGGGCGCTGCGCTGGCTCAGCGGCGGCGGGGTGCTGCTGGCCTTCCCTGCCGGCGAAGTCTCGGCCTTCGAGGTGCGCACGCTGCAGGTGAGTGACCGCGCCTGGAGCGCGGGGCTGGCCCGCCTGGTGCGCCTGAGCGGTGCGGCGGTAGTGCCCATGCACCTCGCCGGCGGCAACAGCCCGCTGTTTCATCTCGCCGGTCTCCTGCACCCGCGTCTGCGCACACTGCTGCTGGCGCACGAGCTGGGCAACAAGCTCGGCGCGCGGGTCGGGGTGCGGATCGGCACCCCGCTGCCGCTGGCCCGCAGCGGGGCGTGCCGCGACGACGCCGCGCTCGCCCTGCAACTGCGCCTGCGCACCCACCTCCTGGCCTCTGCGGTCCCGCCGGCGGCTCACGGGCCGCCGCGCTCCGCTGCCGGGGCGCCCCTCGCCGCGGCGGTGGAGCCCGCCGCGCTGCAAGCCGAGATCGAGGCCCTGCCGCAGGAGTCGCTGCTGCTCAGCGCGGGCGCGCAGCGCGTGTACTGCGCCCCGGCCACGGCGCTGCCGGGCGTGCTGCGCGAGCTCGGCCGGCTGCGCGAGCGCAGCTTCCGCGCGGCGGGCGAGGGCACCGGCGCCGCGTCCGACCTGGACGCGTTCGATGCGCACTATGAGCACCTCTTCCTGTGGAATGAGGCTACCCGTGAGCTCGTCGGCGCGTACCGGCTGGCGCAAATCGCGGAGGTCCTGCGCCGCTACGGCCGGGAAGGCCTCTACACCGCGACCCTCTTCGAGTACCACGAGCTCTTCTTCAGGCTGCTCGGCCCCGCGCTCGAGCTCGGACGCTCCTTCGTGCGCCCGGAATACCAGAAGAGCTTCGCACCGCTGCAGCTGCTGTGGCGCGGCATCGGCGAGTACCTCGGCAGGCACCCGCGCTGCTGCAAGCTCCTGGGAGCGGTCAGCATCAGCAACGACTATCAGCCGCTCTCGCGCCAGCTCCTCGTGTCCTTCCTGCGCGAGCGCCGCTTCGACGCCCTCGCCCCCGCGCTGGTGCGCCCACGCGCGCCGTTTCCCCGCCAGGCCTCGCTGCGCTCGCTCGCCCGCGCGGGCGACCTTGGAAGCCTGTCCGGGCTGATCGCCGGGCTCGAGCCCGACGGCAAGGGCGCGCCGGTGCTGCTGCGCCAGTACCTCAAGCTCGGGGCCCGGGCGCTCGGCTTCAGTGTCGATGCCCGCTTCGGCGACGCCCTCGACTGCCTGATGCTGGTGGACCTGCGCCGCACCGCGCCGCGCCTGTTGCGTCCGTACCTCAGTGCCCGCGCCCGGGCGCGCGTGTCGCAGGCGCGGCGGTGAGGGCCCGCACGCGGCCGCCGGAGCCCCCACCCGGGTCGCGCCCGCAGAGTGAGCTCGCGTCGATCCATGCCCGGCTGCAGCGGGCGCTGCGCCAGCGCCGGACCCTCAGGCGCCTGCTGCTCGCCAGCCGCTCGGCAGCCACGCCAACGGCTCAGCAGGAGTTCTGGCTGGAATTCGTGCGCGCGCACCGCCAGTACCGCTCGGAGCTTCAGCAGCTGGCGGCGTTCTGCCACCCCCGGCCGGGCGGGGCCCCTGAGGTGGTCTCGGGAGCCTTGCCCGGGAAAAAAACCCTGTAGCGGCAGGGATTTAACAGAACCCTCGCTCTCCGCACTCTGCCCGTCAGCCGGCAGCCTTCGCGCGGCGTTTAGGGCACACTTACGCCCCGACCGCACCGCGGCCGGAAACGAGGGCAGGAAGCGATGTGCGGAATCGTCGGAGCGGTCGCCGGTCGGGACGTGGTCCCGATCCTCATGGAGGGGTTGCGGCGGCTCGAGTACCGCGGCTACGACTCCGCCGGCCTTGCGGTGCTGAATGGCTCGAGCCACCTCACCCGGCTGCGCACGGTCGGCAAGGTGCGCAGGCTCGATGACGCGCTCGCGCAGACCCCGGCCCACGGCCAGATCGGCATCGCCCACACGCGCTGGGCCACCCACGGGGTCCCGAGCGAGCGCAATGCCCATCCGCACATCTCGCGCGACGGGCTCGCGATCGTCCACAACGGCATCATCGAGAATCACGAGGCGCTGCGCGCCGACCTGGAGCGCCGCGGCTACCAGTTCTCGTCCGAGACCGACACCGAGGTCATCGCCCATCGCATCGACCTGCACCTGCGCGCCCAGCCGGACCTGTTCCAGGCGGTGCGGGCCACGGTGGCCGAGCTGAGCGGCGCGTACGCGCTGGTGGTGGTGAGCGAGCGCGACCCGGACCGCCTGGTGCTCGCCCGCCAAGGGTGCCCGGTGGTCATCGGGCTCGGCGCCGAGGAGAACTTCGTGGCCTCCGACGTGGCGGCGCTCCTGCCGGTCACGCGGCGCTTCATCTTCCTCGAGGAGGGCGACGTCGCCGAGGTGCGGCGCAAGGCCGTGCGCATCTGCGACCGCAGCGGCCGGAGCGTGGAGCGGCCGGTGCGCGAGAGCGAGCTCTCGGCCGAGGCGGCCGAGCGCGGCGAGTTCGCCCACTACATGCTCAAGGAGATCCACGAGCAGCCGCGGGCCATCGCCGACACCCTCGCCGAGCGGGTCGCCAACGGCCGGCTGCTGGAGGCGGCCTTCGGCCCGGCGGCCACCGCGGTGCTGCGCCGCACCCGCAACGTGCACATCGTCGCCTGCGGCACGAGCTACCACGCCGCGAGCGTGGCGCGCTATTTCATCGAGCAGATCAGCAAGGTCCCCTGCTCGGTCGACATCGCCAGCGAGTACCGCTACCGCAGCCCGCTGGTGCCCCCCGACACGCTTTTCGTCACCATTTCGCAGTCGGGCGAGACCGCCGACACCCTGGCCGCGCTGCGCCTCGCCAGGCAGTCCGGTTACCTCTCGACGCTCGCCATCTGCAACGTGCCGGAGAGCTCGCTGGTGCGCGAGTCCGAGCTCGTCATGCTCACCCGCGCCGGACCGGAGATCGGCGTCGCCTCCACCAAGGCCTTCACCACCCAGCTCGCCGCCCTCGGCATGCTGGTGGTGGCGCTGGCCCGGCACCAGGCGGCGGCGGACGCCGAGCGCGAGCGCGGGCTGGTGACGCGGCTGGTGGAGCTGCCGGCGATGGTCGAGCGCACCCTCGAGCTCGACGGCGTGATCCGCCGCCTCGCCGAGCGCTTCGCCGACAAGCACCACGCCCTCTTCCTCGGGCGCGGTGCGCTGCACCCGATCGCGATGGAGGGGGCCCTCAAGCTCAAGGAGATCTCCTATATCCATGCCGAGGCGTACCCGGCCGGCGAGCTCAAGCACGGGCCGCTGGCGCTGGTGGACGCGGACATGCCGGTGGTCACGGTCGCGCCCAACAACGACCTGCTGGAGAAGCTCAAATCCAACCTGCAGGAGGTGCGCGCGCGTGGCGGCGAGCTGTTCGTGTTCGCCGACCCGGAGTCGGGGCTGCGGGACAGCGACGGGGTCACCGTCATCGCCATGCCGCGCCACGTGACCTACGTGCAGTCGCCGGTGGTCTACACCATCCCGCTGCAGCTGCTCGCCTACCATGCGGCGATCCTCAAGGGCACCGACGTCGATCAGCCGCGCAACCTCGCCAAGAGCGTGACCGTCGAGTAGTCCGCAGGCCCTGCGGTAGGATGCCGCGCGTGCCGAAGCGCGACACGCTCGCCGATCTGCTGGCCGGGCTCTCGATCGCCGGCCTGCTGCTGCCGGAGGCCGTCGCCTACTCGGGCCTCGCCGGCCTTCCCCCCCAGGCGGGCGTGCTCGCCCTCTTCGCCGGGCTGGTGAGCTACGGACTGCTCGGGCGCAGCCCCTTCGCGATCGTGACCACCACCTCATCGGCCGCGGCGGTACTCGCCTCCGCGCTCGGCCTCCTCGGGGCCGGTGCCATGGCGGCCCGCGTGCTCCTCGGCTCGGTCCTGGTGGTCGGCTGCGGCCTGGTGTTCATGCTGGCCGGGGCGTTGCGCTTCGGGGCGGTGTCCTCCTTCATCGCGCGCCCGGTGCTGCGCGGCTACGCCTTCGGGCTCGCGCTCGTCATCGTGGTGCGCCAGTGGGTCCACATGGTCGCACTGCCCGCCGACACCACGGTGTTCGGGCCGCTGCTGCTCGAGGAGCTGCGTTCCCTGCCGCGGTGGGGGAACGCCAGCGCCGCGTGCGGCCTCGGCGCCCTGGCCGCGCTCTTCCTGCTCACGCGCATCCGGCGCCTGCCGGCGACGCTCGTGGTGATCATCGCCAGCATCCTCGCCGCCCCGGTGCTCGCCGCACACGGGGTGGCGCTCACCGGCCCGATCACCATCGCGCTCGGCCTGCCGCAGTTCGTGCTGCCCGCCGGCACGCACTGGCTGCCGCTCACCGAGTTCTCCCTCGCGCTGATGCTCATCCTCTACGCCGAGTCCTACGGCGCGATCCGCACCACCGCGCTGCGTCACGATGCGCGCGTCGAGGCCAACCGCGACCTCATCGCCATCGGGGTCGGCAACCTCGTGTCGGGCCTGCTGCACGGCACGCCGGTCGGCGCGGGGTACTCGGGCACCTCCGCCAACGAGGCCGCCGGCGCGCGCTCGCGTCTGGCGGGCCTCAGCGCCGCGGGGGTGGTGCTGCTGTGCGTGTGGCTGCTGCTGCCGTGGATCGAGCGCATACCCCGCCCGGTCCTGGCCGCGGTGGTGATCCACGCGGTGAGCCGCTCGCTCTCGCCCGCGGTGTTCGCCAACTACGTGCGCTGGCGGCGCGACCGGCTGATCGCCGCGGCCGCGGTGCTCGCGGTGCTGTGCCTCGGGGTGCTCAATGGCCTGCTGGCAGCGATCGGCGTGAGTCTCGCGATGCTGCTGCGCTCGCTCGCGCGGCCGCGGCTCGCGGTGCTCGGTCGCCTGGGCGAGCACGACTACGTCAACGTCGCGCGCTTCCCGGAGGCCGCGACGCGCCCCGACCTTATGGTGCTGCGCCCCGAGGAGCCGCTCTTCTTCGCCAACGTGGAGCGGCTGCTCGGGCTGATGCGTGAGCGGCTGGAGGGCGCGCCCGCGGTCAGGACGCTGGTGCTCAGCCTCGAGGAGTCCCCGGACCTCGACACGAGCACGCTCGAGGCGCTGGCGGAGTTCTGCGCCTGGCTGGCGGCCCACGGCACCGCGCTGCGGCTGGCGCGGCTGAAGGAGGGCGCCCGCGAGGCGGTGCAGCAGCTCGGGGTCACGCAGCTGTCCGGGCCCGCCCTCTATTATTCAAGCGTGGACGATGCGGTACGCGGCCACGCCGTGGTGCCGACCTAACTGTCCGCGCGCCAACGGCGCGGTGGCGGCGCCGGGCCTTCGTGCTACTCTTTTCTGCCTGACTTCCCCCGGCCAGACGCTGCGCAATGCTGGCCGCCACGTCAACCCGAGGAGAGATCCAACATGAAGAAGCAACTCACATGGCTGCTGGCGGCGATGCTGGCCGTGCTCATCGCCGGCTGCGCGAATCAGAAGGCGCCGGCCGAGCAGGCGCTCGCGGCCGCAGAGTCCGCGCTCGCCCAGGTGCGCGACAGTGCGCAGAAGTACGTCCCCGATCAGCTCGCGGCCGTCGATACCCAGCTGCAGGGGCTGAAGGATGCCTACGCCAAGGGGGACTACAAGGCGGTCCTGACCGGCGCCCCCACCCTGACCAACGCCATCAATACGCTGAAAGACGCCGCCGCCGCCAAGCAGCAGGAGAGCGAGGCCGCGAACGCCAAGGCCAAGGACGCCTGGAATGCCGCCAGCGCCGACCTGCCGAAGATGGTCGACGCCATCTCCAGCCGCGTGGCGATGCTCTCCAAGTCGCGCCACCTGCCCAAGGGCGTGACCAAGGACGCGGTGGACAAGGCACGCAGTGCCGTCGAGGACCTGCGCTCGCGCTGGACCGAGGCCAACAGCGCCGCGGGCTCGGGCGACTACGTGACCGCGATGAGCCACGCGGATGCGATCCGCACCCAGGCCAACGAGATCATGCAGTCACTGAAGATGAGCTCGGGCTGAGGGACCCGCGCAAGGCTCAGGCGAGGCGGGCGCTCAGGTCGTAGTCATCGGCGCCGTGGATCGTCACGGTGGCGAAGGCGCCGGGCTTGAGCCGCCCGGCCGCCTCGACCCGCACCACCCCGTCGATCTGCGGCGCCTCGCCGGCCGTGCGGCCGACGGCCACCGACCCGGCGACCTCATCCACCAGCACCTGCACGCGTGAGCCCACGCGCGCCGCGAGTCGTCGCCGGCTGATGGCGGCGGCCCGCTCCATGAAGCGGGCATAGCGCTCCTCCTGCACCGCCGCCGGCACGTGCGCCGGCAGTGCATTGGCCGCGGCGCCCTCCACCGGGGAGTACTTGAAGCAGCCCACCCGGTCGATCTGCGCCGCCTCGAGCCAGGCGAGCAGCTCCTCGAACTCAGCCTCGGTCTCGCCCGGGAAGCCGACGATGAAGGTGCTGCGCAGGGTGAGCTGCGGACAGGCGCGCCGCCAGGCCGCGATGCGCGCCAGCGTGTCCTCGGCGTGGGCGGGGCGGCGCATGCGCCGCAGCACCTGCGGGCTGCCGTGCTGGAACGGCACGTCCAGGTAGGGCAGGACGCGTCCCTCCGCCATGAGCGGCAGCACCGCATCCACGTGCGGGTACGGATACACGTAGTGCAGGCGCACCCAGACACCGAGCTCGCCGAGGGCGCGCGCCAGGTCGAGAAAGCGCGTCTCCCGCGCCGCGCCGCGCCAGCTGTCGGCCGCGTAGCGCAGGTCGGCGCCGTACGCGCTCGTGTCCTGCGAGATGACCAGCAGCTCCTGCACTCCGGCGGCGACCAGCCGCTCCGCCTCCTGCAGCACCGCGCCGATGGGGCGGCTGGCGAGGCGACCGCGCAGCGCCGGGATGATGCAGAAGCTGCAGCGGTTGTTGCACCCTTCGGCGATCTTCAGATACGCATAGTGACGGGGCGTGAGGCGCACGCCCTGCGCCGGCACCAGGTCCAGGAAGGGGTCGGTGCGCGGCGGCAGGTGCTCGTGTACCGCCCCGACGACGGCCTCGTAGGCGTGCGGGCCGGTGACGCGCAGCACGCGCGGATGGCGCGCCAGGATGCGCTCCGGGCGCGCGCCGAGGCAGCCGGTGACGATCACCCGGCCGTTCTCCTCGAGCGCCTCGCCGATCGCGTCCAGCGACTCATCCACCGCCGCGTCGATGAAGCCGCAGGTGTTGACGACCACCAGGTCGGCGGACGTATAGCTGGGCGCCACCTCGTAGCCCTCGGCGCGCAGCCGCGTCAGGATGCGCTCGGAGTCGACCAGCGCCTTGGGGCAGCCGAGGCTGACGAAGCCGACGCGCGGGGCGCGGCGGCGCCGGTGGCGATCCGGGGCGGGGGATGGGCTCATGGTGTCGGGCGCAAAAGGGCGGCCATCCTAGCCGCGGCGCACCCGCGGTGCCAGCGCTCAGCGCTCCGGCGCGGCACTCTCCGTGGGGGAGGTGGCCGGGACCGCGTGATGCATGCGGTGCAGCGCGTAGAAGGCGGCCAGCACGATGACCGGCAACACCAGCGCCGGCCAGATCGCCGCCCGCCGCTCGCGCGGCCCGGCGCTAGCGGCCATACAGTCCCATCAGCTCGGCCTTGCCCAGGGACTGCAGGTTGACGTTGAAGCCGATCAGCGCGGGGGTGGCGTCCGCGGGCACCTCGAGCTTGTCGACCTTCAGCGCATAGAGACGCAGGTGATAGTGGTGGGGCTTGCCCGGCGGGGGACAGGGCCCGCCATACCCGGCCGAGCCGAAGTCCGTCCGTGCCTGCACCGCCCCGGCGGGCAGGTGCGGCTTCTGGGCATCGCCGGCGCCGGCGGGGAGGCCGTCGGTGCCGGCGGGAATGTTGTACACCACCCAGTGCCACCAGCCGCTGCCGGTCGGTGCGTCCGGGTCGTGCATGAGCAGCGCGAAGCTGCGTGTGCCCGCGGGGGGGTTGCTCCAGCGCAGCGCGGGAGAGACGTTGCCGCCGTGGCAGCCAAAGCCATTGAAGACCTGTGCCTCGGCGATGCGCCCGCCGGGCTTGAGGTCGGGGCTGGTGAGGGTGAAGCCCACCGCGGCAGGATCCGCCCCGGTGGCGCCGCAGGCAAGCGCGAGGAGCGCGGCGCAGCTGGTCGCGAAGCGTGACATGGGGATCCCCCGTGCGGCGGCCTTACCGGCCGCGGACGGAGTGTGCCGCCCGGGGGGGCGCCGCGCAATCCGCGCGGCGAGGGCTCGGGGAGCCCTCAGCGGCGGGCCCAGTGCCCCTCGTGCATCTCCCAGCCGTTGTTGCGCCGCCGCCAGCCCTGCGGCACCCACACGTAGCCCGGGCGGCGGGCCTCCCACCGGCCGGGATGCCAGGCGTACCGCCCGCCCTCCCAGTACCAGCCACCCCCGATCCAGAAGTAGCCCGGCGCCGGGGCGACGCCGACCACCTCGTAGCGCGGTGGCGGCGGGGCGTCGTACACGTAGCCGCCCCCCACGGGGGTCACCACACAGCCGCCGAGGG
>JAFAPI010000207.1 GCA_019247195.1 Gammaproteobacteria bacterium | reverse complement strand
CGGGTCGGGGCCGTCCGGCGGCCGCGGGCGCCTGGCCGCGGGGGCGCCGGCGCGGGCGCCGGCTCCGACCCGAGAACGAGCCAGGTGAGCGCCGGCGCGGGCGCCGTGCGCTCGCGGCGCCAGGGCCGCTCGAGCAAGCGCACCAGGACGGCGATGTGCACCCCCAGCACCACTGCCCACACGACCGCGTGTCTGATAGAAGGACGTGGGTGCGCCATCCGCCGCAAGCCGCTGACCGTCCGGGGTTGGACCCGTGCCCGGCTGGCGCGTTCCGGTCGGAGACCTGAGAGATGCCGCTACCGGTGCGTAAGGGGCTGGAGATTCCGGACGAGGAGCTGACGGTGACCTTCGTGCGCAGCTCCGGGCCCGGCGGGCAGAACGTCAACAAGGTGGCGAGTGCGGTGCAGCTGCGCTTTGCTCTGGCCGCCAGCCGCGCCCTCGATGCGGCGGTGAAGACGCGCCTGCGGGCGCTCGCCGGGCGGCGCGTCACCGCGCAGGGCGAACTCCTCATCCTCGCCCGCACGCACCGTACCCAGGAGGCGAACCGCCGCGAGGCCGAACATCGCCTGACAGAGCTGATTCGTGCCGCGCTGCCTGCGCCGCGGCCGCGACGTGCCACGCGCCCGACGCGGGGCTCACAGGAGCGGCGCCTGGCACGCAAGGCGCGCGCCGGCCGCACCAAGCAGCTGCGCGGGCGGCCGGGCTGGGACGGGTGATCGCGCTCTCCCACCCGCAGGCGGCGGGCCTGTTCGCGGCGCTGCACCACGTCGCCGCTTTCACGGTGGCGGGAACCATCGCCGCCGAGCTCGCCGTACTGCAGCCGGCACCCTCGCTGGTGCAGGCGCGCCGCCTGCAGCGCATCGACCTGCTGTACGGGGTGGCGGCCGGCGCGCTACTGGCGATCGGCCTGCTGCGCGTGGCGTACTTCGAGAAGGGCTGGAGCTACTACTGGCACGACGTCTTCTTCGTGCTGAAACTGCTGTCATTCCTCGCCGCGGGACTGCTCTCGATCTACCCGACGCGGGTCTACCTCTCCTGGAACGCGGCGCTGCGCGGCGGCGTGGCCCCACCGCTGAGCCCGCTCACCCACCGGCGCGTGCGGCTGTGCCTGCGCCTCGAGGTGCTGGCGTTGCTGCTGATCGTAGTCTGCGCTGCGCTGATGGCGCGCGGCTTCGGCTACCGTCCCTGACCCCGCCCCGGCCCCCGGATCAGCCACGCCGCCAGTGCCGGCAGCACCAGGATCGCGGCCAGCATGTTCACCAGAAACATGAAGGTCAGCATGATGCCGATATCAGCCTGGAACTTCAGCGGCGAGAACACCCAGGTGGCGACCCCGATCGCCAGGGTGATGCCGGTGAAGATGATGCTGGCACCCGTGACCCGCAGGGTGCGCTCGAACGCGTCGCGCACCGTCGCCCCCTGCACGAGAAACTCCTGCATGCGGCTGAAGAGGTAGATGCCGTAATCGACGCCGATCCCGGCGCCGAGCGCCACCATCGGCAAGGTCGAGACCTTAAGGCCGATGCCGACGAAGGCCATCACCGCGTACACCAGCACCGACACCAGCGCGAGCGGCAGCACCACCAGCACCGTGCCCGCCACGCTGCGGAAGGTGAGGTAGCACATGACAGTCACCGCCGCGAACACGCCCACCAGGATCAGGAGCTCCTTGGCCTGCACGGTCTCGTTCGTCGCCGCCATGACCCCGACGTTGCCGGTGGCGAGACGGACCGCCGCTCCTGGGAGCGGTTGGGCGGAGCGCCAGGCCTTCACCGCACTGACCACGCGCGAGAGGGTGCCGGCGCGGTGGTCGCCGAGGAACATAAGCACGGGCACCAGGTCGCAGGTGTCATTGAGAAGCCCGGTGCTGGTCTCGATGTAGCGAGTCGACTGGGTGAGCTGGGTCTGCTCACGGGGAATGCTGCGCCACTTGAGGCTCCCCTCGTTCCAGCCGGCGATGGCCAGCTTGGCAACGAACGGCAGCGTGATGACATCCTGCACGCCCGGCACGTTGCGCATGTGCCAGCCGAAGCGGTCGATGCCCGCCATCAGGTCGTGGCTGACGCACACCGGCTCGCGCGACTGGATGATGGCGGTGAGCACGTCGACGCCGATGTTGAAGCGCGAGGTGATGATCTCGTTGTCGCGGTTGTAGCGCGAGTCCGCCCGCAGCTCCGGCACGCCCGACTGCGTGTCGCCGATCGGGGTCTGCCGGCCCTTGATGCCGCCGAGCACCGCGAGCAGCGCCGCGCCGGCGAGGATGAGAAGCGCCGCCCGCGGCGCGGTGATCGCGGCGAGGCGGTGCCACAGCGACAGGAGGCGGTGCTGCCGGCGCTCGACGCGGGTGCGGTAGCCCGGGTCGAAGTGCACGTAGGAGACCAGGACGGGAAGCAGCACCAGGTCGGTGAGGATCACGATCGCGACGCCGATGCTGGCGGTGATCGCCATCTCGCGGATCACCTGTACCGGAATCAGCAGGATGGTGACGAAGCCCACCAGGTCGGCCAGCAGCGCCACGATCGCCGGCACCAGCAGCTGGCGGAAAGTGCGCCGCGCCGCGGCCATGCTGTCCAGGCCCGCGAAGGCGGCGTCACTCACCGCGCTGATCTTCTGCACGCCGTGGCTGACGCCGATGGCGAAGATGAGGAAGGGCACCAGCAGGCCGATCGGGTCGATGCCGTAGCCGAGCAGCGCCAGCGTGCCCAGCTGGCAGATGACCGCTACCAGCGAGCACAGCACGGGGATCAGGGCGACCCGCCACGACTGGCAGTACAGGCGGACTGCCAGCAGAGTGAGCAGCAGCGTCAGCACCGCGAAGCGCAGCACCGATCCCGCCCCGTCGGCGATGTCGCCCATGACGATCGCAAAGCCGATCATGCGCACCTCGAGCGCACCGCCCGCCTGGTGCTCGATCGGGCCGCGCACGCGCCGCTCGAGCTCGTGGGCGATGCGGATGGGGTCGACCGCTCGGCCGCGCGCGTCCTGGTCGAGCACGATCGCACTCACCAGCGCACCCGAGAAATCATTGGCGACCAGGCGCCCGACGATGCCGGCCTTGCGGATGTTGTCGCGCACACGCGCCATGTTCGCGGGCGTCGGGGTGAAGTCGGCGGGGATCACGTTGCCGGCCTCGATGCCGTCCTCCACCACCTCGAGATAGCGCACGTTGGGGGTGAAGATCGACTGCACCCGCGCCCGGTCGATGCCGTCCATCACCAGCACTTCGTCCGTCGCCCGGCGCAGCGCGGCGAAGAACTGCGGCGTGAACATGTTGCCGTCGCGGGCCAGCACCGCGATCAGCACGCGGTTGGCGCCGCGGAACTCTGCCATCTGCGGCTCAAGATAGGTGCGCATGTACTCGTGGCGCAACGGCAGCATCTTGGTAAAGGCGGTGTCGATGCGCAGCCGCGTCAGCGCGAGCGCCGCGAGCGTGGCGGTCACCAGGACGAACAGGGCGAGGATCAGTGCGCGGCGGCCGAAGAGCAGTGCTTCGAGCGCCCGGGTGGCCGCGCTGGGCGGCAGGTCGGCCGGTGCCGCCGTACTCATGGCGCGCCGCCGAGTGCCAGCCGGTGCGCCCCGCTCTCCCCCACCACGACCACGGCGCCGCCGAGCGGCAGCGCGGCCGACAGCCCCCCGGGATCCGGCTGGGGCAGGCGGCGGAAGTGCCGGCCGGCGTCCCCGCTCACCAGCACCACGCCGGACAGGCCCACCAGTGCCACGTGCGCGGCATCGAGAGCGGCCCCGCCATCGAGCATCGCCGGGGTGCCGCTGTCGAGGCGCTCCCAGCTCGCGCCGCCGTCCCCGGAGCGGAACAGGCTGCCGCGGAGGCCGAAGGCCAGCACCGCGTCATCCGCCAGCGGCAGTACGCCGAAGAAGGAGCCCGCGTAAGGCGAGGGCAGCGCGCGCCAGTGCGCGCCGCCGTCTTCCGAGCGGTACAGATGGCCCGCCTCGCCGGCGATGTACAAGCGCTCGACCGTCCCGGCGATGCGATTGAGGTGATAACCGCCCGGCGCGCCGGCCGCGGCGGCGCCCCTCACCAGGGCATCGAAGTCGCGTGCCTCCCAGCTCGCGCCCGCGTCGGAGCTGACGAGGAAGGTGCTGTACGCCCCGACGGCGAGCGCCCGGCCGTCCGGGCCGCACCACACGTCCAGAAGCGGATGCTGCGCTTCGGGCTCGTAGTGCGTGCGGCGCCAGCTGCGTCCGCCATCGAGCGTGCTGAGCACCACCAGATCATGGCCGACGGCGAGCCCGCGTCGCGCGTCGAAGAAGCACACCCCGGTCAACAGCGCCTGCGTCGGTACCGCATCCGCCTGGCGCCAGTGCGCTCCCCCATCATCCGAGAGCACGATCACGCCGCGGTCACCGACTGCCACCAGGCGTGACCCGGCCGCGGCGATGGCGATCAGCAGGGACTGGGCGGCGAGGCGCGCGTGCTCCGCCGGCAGGGGAGCCTCGGCGCGCGCGCCCGCGCCGAGCAGCAGCGCGAGCAGCAGGACGCGCGGCCGCACGCGCGTGGGCCGCCTAGCGCACGCCGCGCCGCTCGAGCACGCTCGGCTGGTAGTCGGCCGCGGTGCGCTTGATGCTGTAGTCGTAGGAGCGCGGCTCCTCGTTCTGCAGGCCCAGCGCCAGGTAGCGGCCGTTGGAAAGATCCATCACCAGCTCGAGGTCGGTCCACAGGGTGGGCAGGTCGTAGTAGTTGATGACGTGCCCTTCCTGTACGCGGTACAGCTGGCCGCGCGCGTCGTAGCAGTCCACCGCGAGGATCTGCCATGAATCCTCGTCCACATACAGGGTGCGGCGCCGGTAGATGTGGCTCACGCCCGGCTTGAGGGTGGCGTCCACCACCCAGACGCGGTGCAGCTCGTAGCGCGCGTAGTCCTGGTTGATGTGGTTCTTGGTGAGCAGGTTGGCGTACTTCACCTTCTCGCTCTGCAGCTGGTAGGAGTTGTACGGCACGTACAGCTCCTGCTTGCCGACCAGCTTCCAGTTGTAGCGCTCCGGGCTGCCGTTATACATGTCGAACTGATCGTCGGTGCGCTGGTTGTCCGAGTTGGTGCCGGGATTGTCGAAGGCGACATTGGGCGCGCGCCGCACGCGGCGTTGCCCCGGGTTGTAGATCCAGGCGCGGCGCGGCTCCTTCGACTGGTTGAGCGTCTCGTGCACCAGCAGCACCTCGCCGGCCAGGCGCGCCGGTGCGGTCGTCTCCTGCATGAAGTAGACGAGGATGTTGTCGATGCTCTGCTCGGTGGCGCCGGGCACGTAGAAGGGGAAGAAGAACTCCTCCTTCAGCTGCACCACGGTGTAGCCGCCCGTGGCGGTTACCGGTACCTGACCGACCTGGCGCGCCGCCGCCACGCCGCGATAGCGCAACAGGTGATTCCAGAACACCTCCAGGCCCGACTGGGGGAGCGGAAACGGGATGCCGCCGATCGCGCCGGTGACGCCATTGCCATCGGGCACCAGTCTGGCGGTGGTCGCGTTGCGCTTGGTCGCCTCGTACACCCGCTCCGGCGCGGCCGCGCTGCGGTGGCTCGGGTAGACGATCATCTTGTAGTCGGCGTAAGTCTTGAAGAGCGCCTTGTGGCCCTCAGTGAGCTTGCCGGCGTACTGCGACAGGTTGGCGTTGCTGATGGTGAAGAGAGGTTTGTCCGCCGCGTAGGGGTCGGGGTGATGCTCGCCCGAGTGATAGTTGGGAAAACCCGCCTCGGCGGCCGAGCGCAGCCCGCCACTCCAGGCCGGAATGGAGCCATCGGCATTGGCGGCCTTCTCGCCGCCGAGCGGCGTCAGCTCCGCCCCGAGTCGCGCCGCCTCCTGCGGGCTGACGGCCCCCCAGCACAGCGGCGCCAGCACCAGCAGGGCCGCGCCACGGATCAGCGTCTTCATTGCACAGCCTCCATAAAACGTGCGCCCCTGTGACGCCGCCCCGGTAAGCTCAGAAGGAGTATTTGATGCTGGCTGCCACGAAGTCGCGGTCGCGCAGCAGATTGTATTGACCGGCGCCGCCGTACTGAGTGTACGACACGTCCAGGTCCCACTTGGCGCGCAGATTGGCGCCGATCCCGAGCGTGAGCGCGTGCCGGCCCTCGACGAAGTTGCCGCCGGGGCCCGGCGAGGTGCCGTGCACGTCGTGCGCCCAGGTGAAGTGCGGCAGCACGTTCCAGGCGGCGATCAGGTTGTTGTACTCCAGCCGCCCGGCCAGCACGTAGCCGTAAGACACCCGGGTGGCGAAGGCCGAGCCCGGCTCGAACAGACCCGGGAACTCCGGGTAGCCGCCGAGCTCCGGGTTCCCGGACAGGTTGGTGCCGGGTCCGTCGTAGCGCAGCCCACGTCCGACCGGACCGCCGCTGTACTTGTCCTCCAGGCCGGGGAAGTAGTCGACCGCGGCCTCGAGCAGGACCACTGCCTGCGAGGCCCTGAGCACGTTGGAGAAGATCTGCGTGGCGGTGAACTGCCCCTGCCACATGTCCTTGCGCTTCCAGCCCTGGATGGTCTGTCCCAGTCCGAACGCGCCGAGCTGGTTGCAGCCCGTGATCGGGGTCGCGGACTTCGGCTGACAGTTACCCGGCGCGGTGACCGGCTGGCCGAGGGCCTGCGCGACCCCGGACTCGAAGGGCGTCAGCGATGCATAGAGCAGCTCGACGTCGTCGAGCTGCAGCGGCACGCCATGCCGGTAGGTCACCTCACCCTGCAGCGCGGTGCCGGTGCGCTTGAGCTCGGTATTGAAGGAGATGCCGAGCAGCTTGATGTCCTGCGGGAACTCCTCGAAGTACCCGGCGCTCTTGCCGTACTCATAGGTGGCGAGATTGGCGGCCTGGTTGTTGACGTTGCCGCCCGCGAGCAAGGTATTGGCGCCGATCGTGGCGTACTGCTGGGCCAGCGTGGCGCTGAGATTCCCCCCGGCTTTGGCCGCCGCGGCCTGCCCGGCCGCGGCCCCACCGGCCACCGCGGCC
Source organism: Gammaproteobacteria bacterium (assembly GCA_019247195.1). GTDB lineage: Bacteria > Pseudomonadota > Gammaproteobacteria > Steroidobacterales > Steroidobacteraceae > 13-2-20CM-66-19. Next base: position 20,875 of record JAFAPI010000207.1, on the reverse strand, counting down.
GCAAACGGCACGCCCGCCGCGAGCAGCTGCGCCGCCCCGCCGACCGCGTTCAGCGCGCCGAGCGAGTTCGCAAAGCCCGCCGGCGTCCCGGTTACCGAGGAGACCACGGGCAGCCGGCTGGTGTAGTTGAGGAAGTAGAACCCGAGCTGCGTGCCGTCGCTGAAGTTCGGCAGGAATACCTTCAGGTTGGCCCCGTACTGACCGGAATCCGGGGGCTTCTGGTCGGGGAGGCGGTTGACCGCCTGGAAGTCCGTATAGACCGGCCCGCCGAGCGGCCGGAAGTCGACTCCCTGGTCCGAGATCGCGCCGAAGCCGAGGAACACCTGCCGGCCCCCGGGGGTGCCGAAGTCGTTGGTGCTGAAATAGCTGCCGGCCGGTTCGGGCAGCGTCTCGTGCCAGTCGAAGAGGTAGAGCAGCTGGCCGCTGAGATTCTTGCTCAGCTGCATGTTGAGCACCGCCATATCATCGGGCAGCAGGGCCTGGCGCAGCTCGGCACCCGGCACCCGCAGCGCCGAGACGTCGAAGTGGTTGACCTGGTTCAGGCCGTTCTGGATGAAAGTGCTCTCGCCCCAGCTCACCACCTGCCGTCCGAGGCGCAGCTCGCTCGGCATGGTGCCGAGATCGAAGCGCCAGTAGCCGAAGGCATCGAGCAGCCGCGTGCGGCTGCCGACCAGGTTCTTCGCCTCGTGGGAGAGTGGCACGCGCCGCGTGTCGTTGTTCTCCATGACCTCGAAGTCGTAGAGGCCATCGGCACGCAGGAAGGCGCCGGCGCGGTCGCGGTAGTTGAGCGCGAGCTCGGTAACCCCCGTCAGCGCCTCGCTGAAGGCCGCCTTCTTCGGGAAGTTGAGATCGCCATTGTCGATGTTCGGCGAGTAGCCGCAGCCGCCGTTGGCCATCGCGATCAGGCGGCAGTCGAGTCCCTTCACGCGCCACGCCTGACCATAGCCGATCGTGGTGTCCCAGCTGAGGGTCCAGTCCCCCGAGCCGCTCTGCCAGTTGAGGGCATGCGCCGCGCCCGCGACGCACAGGGCGGCCGCCATGATCGCGCGGCCGGCGCGCGGCGCGCGGCGCCCGGTGTCAACGTTCCTCATGTCTTCCCCCTGCTTCCTTCGCGGCGTGCCCGCGCCTCGCTCGCGCAACTCTCATCCGGCGGCTCACCGGTGCGCACGAACCGGTGCATTCTTGTTGGCGACCGCAACACAAAGCTCCGTGCCCGATCAGTCTATTACTCGGCGCTGCGACGCGGCAAGCCGGCCCGCCGCGGCGATCCGGTCTATCATGACCCTCGCGCCACGGTGGCGCGCAGCGGCCGCACTGCTTTGCAACGTTGGGCCCTGGCGGGGAAGACCGTGTTGATCACCGGCGCCTCGGAGGGCATCGGCCGTGCACTCGCCCTCGAGCTCGCCGCGCTGCGCTGCCAGCTGGTGCTCGGGGCGCGCGACGAGGCGCGCCTCGAGAGCTGCGCGGCGGACTGTCGCGCTGCGGGGGCCGCGGTGACGTGGCGGAGCGCCGACCTCGCGCAGCCGGCGGACTGCACGCGGCTGGTGGAGCATGCGCTCGAGCGCTTCGGCGGCCTGGACGTGCTGGTCAACAACGCCGGCATGACGATGTGGTCGCGCTTTGAGTCGGTCAGCGATCCGACGCTCTACCAGCGGCTCCTCAGCGTCAACTATCTCGGTGCGGTACATACGACGGCCGCCGCGCTGCCGCACCTGGTGCGGTCGCGGGGGCTCATCGTCGCCGTGGCGAGCCTCGCGGGCCTGACCGGCGTGCCCGAGCGCAGCGGCTACGCGGCCAGCAAGCACGCCCTGGTCGGCTTCTTCGAGTCGCTGCGCATCGAACTGCGCGAGCGCGGGGTCGACGTACTGATCGTGGCGCCCGACTTCGTCGTTACCCAGATTCACCGCCGCGCCGCCGGACCGGACGGCCGGCCCCTCGGAGTAACCCCGATGCAGGAGTCGCACCTGATGAGCGCCAGGGCGTGCGCCCAGCTCATGGTGCGGGCGATGCGCCGGCGGCAGCGGCTGCTCATCACCTCGCGGCGCGGGCACCTGGCGCGTTGGGCGCGGCTACTCGTGCCGGCGCTGGTCGATCGGCTCGCGGCGCGGGCCATCCGCGAGCGGCGCTGAACTCACTCGAAGGCGATCGCCGGCAGATCGAGCGCGATCAGGAAGTACTCGAACAGGTACTGCAGCACCCGCAGCTGATTGTGCAGGCGATGATCGCTCTCCAGCAGGTGCAGGGCCGCCTTGTAGGTGTGTGCGAAGCGCACGCTGTGCTCGTAGGGCACCACCTCGTCGCGCCAGCCGTGCACGACGGTGGTCGGGCAGTCGAGCACGCCGGCGCGCAACTCGGGCAGACCCTCCATGTAGAGTGCGGGCGCCATGAGGAACACGCCCCGGGCGTGCAGCAGCGAGGCGGACGAGGCCGCCACGAAGCCGCCGAGGCTTGAGCCGACGAGCACCAGATCTCCGCTGAGCTCCTTGCAGAAGTCGACCAGCTTGGCGACCCGGCCCCGCGCCTCATCGAGCCCGCGGTAGTCGACGGAATGGGTTTCGTAGCCCTCCGAACGCGCGACTTCCGCCAGCGCGGAGATCTTGCGGCCCCAGGGGCCGCTATCCTTGCCGTGGGAGAAGACGACGTGACGGGCCACCACGGGCTGCTGCATGTCGGACCTGGATCGCTGGGCGCGCAAGGGGCGCCGGGCCAATAATGCCGGCAATGCAAACGCGCCGCCACGACGAAGATACGCGCCCGGGCGCCTGGCAGTTCTGGATCGATCGCGGCGGCACCTTCACCGACGTGATCGGACTTGCTCCGGACGGCACGCTGCACCTGCGCAAGGTGCCCTCCACCGGCAGCGCCGAGGCGGACCCCGGACTGGCCGCCGCTGCCGTGCTGCTCGCCGCGGCGGGGGGTGGGCGCATCGGCAGCGTCAAGGTGGGCACGACGGTGGCCACCAACACCCTGCTCACTCACAGCGGCGAGCCGGTGCTGCTCGTCACCACCGCAGGCTTCGCGGACGTGCTGCGCATCGGCTACCAGCATCGGCCGGACATCTTCGCGCGCCACATCGTCCGGCCCGCCGCCCTCTTCAACGACGTGCTGGAGGTCCGCGAGCGCCTGGACGTCGGTGGCGCGGTGCTCGAGCCGCTGGACGAGGCGGCGCTGATCACTTCGCTGCGCAGTGCGCGGGCGGCCGGTCAGCGTGCGGTCGCCATCGCCTTCCTGCACGGCTGGCAGCACCCGCGCCATGAGGCGCGCGCGGCGCAGTGCGCGCGCGCCCTCGGCTTTGAGGAGGTCTCCGTGAGCCACGAAGTCGCGCCGCTGGTGCGTTTCGTCGCCCGCGCCGACAGCACCGTCCTCAATGCCTATCTGGCGCCAGCGCTGCGCCGGTACGTGACCGCGCTGCGCGAGCAATTGCGCGCGCTCGATGCCGAGGCGCAGCTCGCCTTCATGCAAAGCAGCGGCGGTCTCGCGCCGCCGGAACACTTCCATCCGATGTCCAGCGTACTGTCCGGTCCGGCCGGCGGGCTGATCGGGATGCGCTGGGTCGGCCAGCGGGTCGGCGCGGAGCGTGTCATCGGCTTTGACATGGGCGGCACCTCGACGGATGTCGCGTTGCTGGATGGGGAGCTGCCGCAGCGCTTCGAGCACCTGCTGGCGGGGGTGCGTCTCACCCAGCCGATGCTCGACGTCCACAGTATCGCGGCCGGCGGCGGCTCGATCCTGCGCTTGCGCGACGGACGGCTGGCGGTCGGGCCCGAGTCGGCCGGGGCGGTGCCGGGCCCGGCGTGCTATGGCCGCGGCGGCCCCCTCACGCTCACCGACGCCCAGGTGCTGCTCGGACATCTGCGCGCCGATACACTGCCGCCCCTCTTCGGCGCTGACGGCACGGCGCGCATCGACGCCGAGGTCGTGCGCCAGGGCTTCGCGGCGCTCGCCACGCACTGCGGTGGCTCGAGCGAGGCACTGGCCGAGTCCTTCCTCGAGGTCGCCGTCGAGGCGATGGCGAATGCGATCCGGCACGTCTCGACGCGGCGCGGCCGGGATGCAGCCGAGTTCGTGCTCTTCGCCTTCGGCGGCGCCGCGGGCCAGCACGCCTGCCGCGTGGCGAGCGCGGCGGGGATGCGGCGCATCATCGTGCATCCACTGGCGAGCGTGCTCTCGGCATTCGGCATCGGCGTAGCGGATGCCCTGGCGGTGCGCCGCGCCTCCCTGCGCCGGGTGCTGGATGAGGCCGGGCTCTGCGCCGCGGCGAGAGCGTTCTCTGACCTTGAAGGCGCGGCGCGCGCCGCACTGGGCGCAGACAGTGGCGGAGCGCCGCTGCAGCTGTCCTGCTGGCTCGAGCTGCGCGCCGGTCACAGTGAGGTCAGCCTGTCGGTGCCGCATGGCGATGTCGCGGCCGTGCGCGCGCGCTTCGGGGCGGAGCACCTGCGCCGCTTCGGCTTCGCGGCGCCGACTTCGCCCATCCTCATCGAAGCGCTGCGCGTCGAGGCGCGCCGACCCGCCTTCGGTGAGCGCATCCCCGAGCTGCCCACGCCCGCCCCGCTCGCAGGGTTACCGGCGCGGGTGCGCGCCTGGTTCAGTGGCTGGCAGGACGTCCCGCTGCTGCAGCTGGGGGATCTGCGCATGCAGGTGCGCGGGCCGGCGCTGATCGTCGAGCCGCACAGCACGCTGGTGCTCGAGCCCGGCTGGAGCGCCACGCCTGCCGCCACCGGGGCCTTGCTGCTTGAGGCGGACGGGTCGGGCAGCGGGGCGCTGGCCGGCGCCGAGGCGGGGCGGCTCGAGATCTTCAACAATCTCTTCATGCATGTCGCCGAGGAGATGGGCGAGGTGCTGCGCGCCACCGCCCAGTCGGTGAACATCCGCGAGCGGCTCGACTACTCCTGCGCGCTCTTCGATGCGCAGGGGGCGCTGATCGCGAACGCGCCGCACATGCCGGTGCACCTCGGCTCGATGGGTGCGAGCGTGCGCGCGCTCAGGCGGGCACAGCCGCGGCTCACGCCGGACTCGGCCTGGCTGATCAACAGTCCCTATCACGGCGGCACACACCTGCCGGACCTGACCGTGATCACGCCCGTGTTCATGGGGGCCGGCACGGCCCCGGAGTTCTTTGTCGCCTCGCGCGCGCATCACGCGGACGTGGGCGGCACCACGCCCGGCTCGATGCCGCCCTTCAGCACGCACATCGACCAAGAGGGGGTACTGTTCGAGTGCTTCGCACTGGTGCGCGACGGGCAGCTCGCCGAGCGGGAGCTTCTCGCCGCCCTGGGCGCAGCCCCCTGGCCGGCACGGCGGCCCGAGCAGAACCTCGCCGACTTGCGCGCGCAGCTGGCAGCGAACGCACGGGGCATCGCCGAGCTCGTGCGCGCGGTGGGTCGTCACGGGCTGAGCGAGGTGCAGCAGTACATGCATGCCGTGCAACGCAACGCCGCGCAATGCATGCGCCGGGCGCTGGCGCGCCTGCACGGCGGCACCTTCAGCTACCCGCTCGACAGCGGCGAGCGGATAACGGTGCGCATCGAGCTTGATGCGCACCGGCAGCGGGCACGCATCGACTTCAGCGGCAGCGCGGCGCAGGGCGCCCACAACTTCAATGCGCCGCGCGCGGTGTGCCTGGCCGCGGTGCTGTACGTATTCCGCACGCTCATCGAGGAGCCGATTCCGCTCAACGAGGGCTGCCTCGAGCCGCTCGAGCTGCTGATCCCGGCCGGCTCGCTGCTCGACCCGGATCCGCCCGCGGCGGTCGCGGCGGGCAACGTCGAGACCTCGCAGTGCATCGTGGACGCACTGTACGGCGCGCTCGGCGTGCTCGCCGCCTCGCAGGGCACCATGAACAACCTCACCTTCGGCGATGAGCGCCTGCAGTACTACGAGACCGTGTGCGGGGGCGCCGGTGCGGGTCCCGACTTCCCCGGGTGCGATGCGATCCACACGCACATGACGAACTCGCGGCTGACGGACCCGGAGATCCTCGAGGCACAGTACCCGGTGCGGGTGCTGGAATTCGCCATCCGCCGCGGCTCGGGCGGAAGGGGCCGTCAGCGTGGCGGCGACGGGGCGCGGCGGCGGCTGCAGTTCCTGGCCGAACTGAACGGCGCCTTGCTCGCCAATCATCGCCGCGTCGCGCCGTTCGGCCTGGCGGGCGGTGGCGCCGGGGCGACCGGGGCGGCCTTCATCCGCCGCGCCGATGGGAGCGAGGAGCCCCTCGGCGCGAGCGCCCGCTTCGTGGTGCGAGCCGGCGATGAGCTGGTGCTGCTCACCCCGGGGGGCGGGGGTTTCGGCCCGGCGTAGTCAGCCGCGCAGGATCGCGGTCTCGATTTCCCACTCCACCCGGTCGCGGGCGGTCGCCGAGCGGTTGACCGACACCGGGCGCACCCGGCTCGCCCCCGGCCGATGGGTCACCAGCCAGGTGTCGTACGCTCCGGGCTTGCTGGTCGCGAACCCATACAACAGATTGAACTTGCCCTCGGCCAGGGTCTGGGGGCGATTGACCCGCTCGTCCGCGATGACGAAGTGACTGTCCTCCGCGGAGGCGGCAGGGAAGGCCCCCTGCTCGGCGAGCGCGTCGAGAAAGGCCTGCACCTGCGCCCGCGCGCGCGCCCATACGGCCGCGCCGTTGTGCTCCAGCAGCACCCAGCGGGTGCCCTCTTCGATCGAGGCGGCGATGAACAGCGCCAGGCGCCGCGCCGACAGGTACTTCCAGTCCGCGCTGCCGCCGCTGCCCGCGGCAAGCGTGCGGGGACTCAGGCCGCGGCGGGCGCCGTTGCGCACGGCGAGCAGCGTATTGACGCCGGCCTGCGCGAGCCGCGCGCGCTCGCCCTCGCTTACCGGAACCGTCGTGCGCAGTCCGGGCCGCAGCACCCACTCCTCGCTCTCCGCCGCGGCCCATACGGGCCAGGTCTCGTCCGCGCGCGCAATCATGCCCGCCGCGGCGGCGCTCGAGCCGAAGTTCTCGACGCGGCCGCGCAGCCGGTCGAAGGCTTGTACGCGCGGGTAGTACATCACCGCGCTGTCGCTGCGAAAGGGCCACAGCCGCAGCGCCTCGAGCGCCTGGCGCGGAGTCGTCCAGCTCTGCGGCGGGTCTACCAGGAGCAGCGCCTGGTGCTCGCGGCAGAAACGGGCCGCGACCAGCTGCGTCGACAGTCCGACGTCGCGCTCGCGGGTGAGGGGCGGGATGCACAGCAGGCTGAAGCGCGTACCTTCCAGGGCGAAGAGCCCGCTGCGGCTGGCAGCCGCGCCGATCACGTCGTAATCGGTGAGCGGGGCGCCGTCATCCCCGTCGGGATTGGAGAGGGTGTAGCCGATCGCGACCCCGCCCGGGCCACCCCCGGAGCGGTCGGGGCGCTGCGCCGGCACCTCGCCCAGCACCCGCACCAGGCGCGATTCGAGCAGCACGTCGCCGACGAAGCGCGCGCCGCTCGGCGCGATGCTGACGCGGCGGTAGATCTCCTGGTCCTCCACCAGCTCGGAGCCGGCGGTACGCACCCGCTGCACCACAAGGTTGAAGCGTTCCGCTTCCAGCACCGACAGGCCGTCGTAGTCGACCGACGCGCGCAGGTATTCGCGCGAGCCCGGGTTGAGGGCGGTGAGGCGCAGCGCGCTGTGGCCGGCCGGCAGGGTGAGGGTCGGCGGCCGAGCCCCGTTCACGACGCGCACGATGCGCGCCTCGCGCCCGCCGTTCTCGAAAAACTGCTCCACCGCGTAGGAGAGCGTGGCCGGTTGCCACAGCCCGCCGAACAGCTGCTGGAACTCGACGAAGCTGCGTACCGGCAGCGGTCGGTTCACCGGACCTTTGAGCGTGCGGCCGATGAAGGCGACGATCCCGGTCGGCACACGCGCGATCGCGTGCTCCGTACGGCTTTCTTGTGCGAGTTGTACGCCGGACGCGGGGCTGTCGGCCACTCATGCGCCTCGTGGAGCTGCCGGCGCGACTCTAACACAGCGAGTCCGCCTGAGGGCGGGGCTAGGGACGTGCGGGTGGCACTGCGGGTGAGGCGGTCTCGGTGGCGCGCTGCTGCTCTTCCGCCTGCGCGGCGGCGCGCGCCTCACGCTTGGCGCGGATCTCCTCGAGCATGAGCTGCAGCCAGGGGCTGAGCTCGTCGGCGCCGGTGCGCTCAGCCGCCATGCTTCGGTACCGCCGTGCGCGGCTTGGCGCCCGCGCTGCCCTCGGGGGCACTGCCGGGCTCGATTTCCGAGATCATCTGCTTGAAGGAAGCCTCATCCATCGGCAGGTCGGACTTGCCGTCCCAAGAGGATCCCTCGGCTACTACGTTCTGTACGCGCGGCGCCTCGGCGATCACCTGCAGGACTCCGCCCTCGCTGTCGAGCGGTACCGCGAGGCCGAGCGGGTCACGGGTGAGCGCGCTCACGCGGTCCCAGTCGACCTGCGCATGGTGCTGCTGCAGGCGTGCGGTGAGCGAGGCAGTGAGCAGCTTCTTCTGCGCCTTCTTCCAGTCGCGCGCGTCGTCCTCCAGCACGTCGTAGGGCTGCAGGTACAGCCGTCCGTCACGCCAGCCGAAGACGAAGGGCTGGTTCACCACCCGCACCTGGGTGCCCAGCGGCACCATCTCGAAGAACTGGGCGATGTCCTCCGGGTACAGGCGGATGCAGCCGTGGCTGGAGCGCAGCCCGACACCGGCCGGCTTGTTGGTGCCGTGGATCAGGTAGCTGGGCCACTGCAGGTAGAACGCATAGCGCCCGAGGGGATTGTCGGGGCCCGGGCCGATGACCGGCTCGAGGTCCTCGCCGTTCTCGTGGTGCTCCTTGCGCACCGAGACGGGCACGCGCCAGGTCGGGTCTTTCTGCCGGCGCACGATCTTGGTGACGCCCTCGGGGGTGCGCCAGCCGACCTTGCCGATGCCGATGGGGTGGGTAAACACCACCGGACGCTCCCCGCGCTTGGCCGGCGGGTAGTAGAAGATGCGCATGGCGGCGATGTTGATGACGATGCCGGTGCGAGGCGCATCGGGCAGCACGAACACGGAGGGTACGACGATCTCGCGCCCTTCCCCGGGCAGCCAGGGATCGACCTTGGGGTTGGCACGGACGATCTCCTCGTAGCCGACGTTGAAGCGTCGCGCGATGTCGGTGAGGGTGTCGTCCTTGCTCGCGGTGACCACCTGCACCTGCCCGACCACGTCCTGGCCGGGCGCGAGCTCGAAGCGCTGGTTCGCGCTCGGCGGCGGTTCGGCGGGCGGGCTCGGCGGCGGCGCGGGGGGCGGTGCCGGGTGTGTCCGGTGCAGCTGCGCCAGCAGCGAGCAGCCGCCCAGCAGCAGGGTGCCGAGCAGGGCCGGCGCGATGCGGACGGTGGCGCGCTTCATGTCGGGATTATGACCGATGTGCGTCCCCGCGCGATTGTCGGCTCGCAGCTACAGCAGGACCGGCTGGTTGGGCAACTCGTTGTCGCCCGCACGCTCGCCGGGGAAATGCCGACCGAGCAACGCACCCACGCCGAGAATGCCCGCGGCCGCTCCTTCGGCAAAGCGGCCGGCACGGAAGTGCTGCTCCATCTGGCGGCACACGACCTGCCATTCGGCGGGCGCGACCTGCTGCGCGATGCCCCGGTCGGCGACGATCTCGACGGCACGGTCCGCGAGCAGCACGTAGATGAGCACCCCGTTGTTGTGCTGCGTGTTCCACACGCCGAACTGGCCGAACACCTGCAGCGCCCGCAGCCGCGGCGACATATCCCGCCACAGCTCTGGCAGATCGAGCGCCGTCTCGACGATGAAGCGGATCTCGCCCCCGTGCCGCGCCTCGCAGGCGCCGATGGCCTCCTCGATCGCGTGGCGCACCGGCACGCTGAAGCGCCGTCGGGTGCTCCAGCGGGTGGTCAGCAGATGGCGCAGCAGCCGTCCTACCTGCATGGCCTGCTCACCAGCTTCCCGAGGCGCCGCCGCCAGCAAAGCCACCGCCGCCACCACTGAAACCGCCCCCGCCCCCGCCGCCGAAGCCGCCACCGCCAAATCCGCCCCAGCCGCCGCCGAAACCGCCACCGCGCGGCAGGCTGGACCAGCCGCTGCCGCGACCGATACCGCCCAGGAGCGTGAAGAGGAAGGCGCCGACCGCGGCGAGCCCGGCAAGCGCCAGCGCGTAGCCGGCGATGTAGACCAGAACTCCGGCGCCGGCACCGGTGAAGGCCGACCCCAGCGTCCGACCGAACACCCCGCGCAGCACCGCCGATAGAACGAAGACCGCGAACAGCAGCTCGGGGATATGGCCCGCCCCGACATGTTGTCGCTCGGTCTGCCAGCTGCGGTCCGGCGCCGGCAGGGGCTCGCCCTGAATGACCCGCATCATCTGCTCCAGGGTGCCGTCGATGCCGCCGTAGAAGTTACCCTGCCGCAGCGCCGGAAACAGTGTTTCATCGAGGATGCGGCGCGTGAACGCATCGGTGAGCACGCCCTCCAGGCCGCGGCCGACCTCGATACGCGCCCGGCGGTCCTGCTTCGCGACCAGCAGCAACGCCCCGTCGTCGACCCCCTTGCGGCCGAGGCGCCACTGATCGGTCACGCGGATCGAGTACTGCTCGATCTCCTCCGGGGCGGTGCTCGGCACGATGAGGACGGCGAGCTGCGAGCCCTTGGCGGCCTCGAAGCTGGCCAACTTCTGCTCGAGCGTCGTCTGCTGCTCGGCGGTGAGCGTACCAGTGAGATCGGTGACGCGGGCCGTCAGCTTGGGAACGGGCTGCAGCTCCTGCGCCGCCGCGCCGCGCAGCGCACCGAGCAGCGCCAGGGCGAGCGCCGCCGCAAGATGGGCCCGGCGGCGCAGCCGGCTCATTGCCTGGCAGGCGTCTCCGCCGGCGTGGCGGTGCTGCCGGGGACCGTCGTATCGAAGCTGACGGTGGGGGCGCTCGAGATCTGCGCCTCATTGGCCACCGAGAAATTCGGTTTGACCTGGAAGCCGAACATCTTGGCGGTCAGATTGACCGGGAACTGGCGCACCGTGACGTTGTAGTTGCGCACCGTGTCGATGTAGCGGTTGCGGGCCACGGTGATGCGATTCTCCGTGCCCTCGAGCTGCGATTGCAGATCACGGAAGTTCTGGTCGGATTTCAGCTGCGGGTAGTTCTCGCTGATCGCAATCAGGCTCTTCAGGGCCTGCGTCAACTGCCCCTGCGCCGCCTGATACTTGGCGAAGAGCTCCGGGTTGTTGAGGACCTCCGGGGTCACCTGGATCGAGGTGGCGCGGGCACGCGCCTCGGTGACGCCGATGAGCACCTTCTGCTCCTGGGCGGCGTACCCCTTGACGGTGTTCACCAGGTTCGGCACCAGATCGGCGCGCCGCTGGTACTGGTTGACCACCTCGGACCAGGCGGCCTTCACATTCTCGTCCTGCTGCTGCAGGGTGTTGTAGCCGCAGCCTGAGACGGTGAGGACCGCGACAGCCAGCACGGCATAGGACCAGGCACGCATCGGCGACTCCTTATTCATGTACCCCGCCCCTGTCGGGGGTGCGGATTGTCACACGGCAGGGAAAGCGTCGTCGATTTCCGCGCCGGCGGCCGGGGGCTGCCGCCTGGATGGGGGCGGACGGGCGAAAAAAAACCCCAGGTTTTGAGGCCTGGGGTTGGTAAGGGCGGACCTTCGATGAAGGGAAGGAAGTCCGCCAGGGGATTCGGTCAGTGCAATCGTGCCCAGTGCAGGATCCGGATGTCGTCCGAGTCCAGGTCGAAACTCTGCGCCAGCAGGGCGCGCAGCTCACGGTTGGCGCGCGGCTCGTGCAGCGGCTCGCGCAACTCCACCACACCGCTCCATTCGTTGCCCGGGCTGGCGCCGCGCGCCTTGCCACCCTGCTGCGTCACGAAGTGCGTGTAGTACTTGGTAGCCACGGCGGCAGGTTAGTAGCCCCCCGCCGCGGGCGTCCGTGAAATATTCCACAGAAAGCCGGATTTCGGTAAAAGTGAGTGCGACATAATTCACAGGACCGCCAGATGGCGCGCCCGAGCCCCCGCGGACCCGCCGGGTCCCAGTACATCACCCCAGAGGGCGAACGGCGGCTGCGCGCCGAGCTCGATCAGCTCTGGCGCGAGGAGCGGCCGCGGGTGACCCGGGCGGTAGCGGCGGCCGCCGCCCAGGGGGATCGGTCCGAGAACGCCGAGTACACCTACGGCAAGCGGCGATTGCGCGAGATCGACCGCCGCGTGCGGTTCCTGCGCAAGCGTCTGGCCGGGATGGTCGTCGTGGAGCGGCCTCCGAGCGATCTGCGGCGGGTCTACTTCGGCGCCTGGGTGCTGCTCGAGGATGACGCGGGCGAGCGCGTGCGCTATCGCATCGTGGGTCCGGACGAGTTCGATCGCGCACCCGGCTACGTCAGCATGGATGCCCCCCTCGGGCGCGCACTCCTCAAGCGCGCGCTGGACGAGGAGGTGACCGTGCGCACCCCGGCCGGGGAGAAGCGCTACGTCATCATCGCCATCGACTACCAGGGGCCCTGAGCACTCACCACAGCACGCGCACGTTCTTGAACTGCCACGGATCGCTCTTGTCCAGGTCCTCGGGAAAGAGCCGCTCCCGCTCGTGCAGCGGTGTCCAGTCGGTGTACTCACCCACCACCGGACCCAGGTAGGGGCGGCAGATTTCCAGGTTGCGCTTGAAGTCCATCTCATCGGGCTCGACGACACCCTGGTTGGGGTTCTCCATCGCCCAGATGACCCCCGAGAGCACCGCCACGCACACCTGCAGGCTGGTGGCGTTGTTGTAGGGGGCGAGGCGGCGTGCCTCCTCGATCGAGAGCTGCGAGCCGTACCAGTAGGCGTTCTTCTTGTGGCCGGCGATGAGCACACCGAGCTCATCGATCCCGCCGGTGATGTCGTCCATCAGGATCCGCTGGCGTTCCTGCTGCACGTAGTTGCGACCGGCCAGCTCGTGCACCGACATGACCGCCGCGTCGCAGGGGTGGTAGGCGTAGTGCACGGTCGGACGATAGGCGACCTGACTGCCTTCGCGGACCGTGAAGTAGTCGGCAATGGAGATCGACTCGCCGTGGGTGATGCACAGGCCGTAGTAATGCCCGGCTTTGGGCGTCCAGGTGCGCACCCGCGTTCCCGCTCCCGGCTGCATGAGGTAGATGGCGGCCATACAGCCGTGGTCGTGGCGTTTGCCGTCGCGCGGAAAGTTGCGCTCGTGGGTGCCCCAGCCCATCTCACTCGGCTGCGAGCCCTCGCTGACGAAGCCGTCGACCGACCAGGTATTGACGAACTCGCCGAGGGCCTTCGGGATGCTCGACACCTGAGTATCGCGCTCGGCGATGTGCACCACGCGCATGCCGACCTTGCGGGCGAGTTCGCCCCACTCGCTCCGCGAGCCGGGCAGGCCGCTCTCGAGCTTGAGGTCGGCGGCGATGTTCAGCAGCGCCTGTTTGACGAAGTGCGACACCAGGCCGGGGTTGGCGCCGTGGGTGAGTACCGCGGTCGGGGCGCGTTGACTGCCGCTGCGCAGCGCCAGTGCCTCCTCGCGCAGCGCGTAGTTGGTGCGCTTCGCCACCGGCATGGTCGGATCGGTGTAGCCGCCGGGCCAGGGCTCGATGCAGGTATCGAGGTACATCGCGCCCTTCTCCCAGCAGAGCTTGACGAGTGCGATGCTCGACACTTCAACCGAAACGTTGATGAGGAAGTCGCCGCGGCCGAGCAGCGGATTGAGGATGCGCCGGAAGTTCTCGCGGGTCAGCCGCTCGGTGATGAACTTGATGCCGAATTTTGCCGCCTCCTCGCGCCCCTTGTCCTCCGCGCTGACGATGGTGACCCGCTCGGCGGCGATGCCGATGTGGCGCAGCACCAGGGGCAGCACTCCCTGACCTATGCTGCCGAAGCCGATAAAGAGGATGCGGCCGGGAAATTCGACATGAATCTTGTGACTGTTGCTCATGATCTGCCGTATTGAAGACCGGGCACGCGCGCCACGCGCGCCTCCCCGGCGGCGAAGGTTAGCAAGTCAGGGGCGCGCGGCTCAATTTCGCCGCGTCCTAGTGTCTCAGCTGCTGCGCCAGTGCGGCGGATAGGTGCGTTCGTATCCCGGCAACGCCGCGACCCGCGCCAGCCAGCGCCCGAGGGCGGGATAATTCACTTCCACCGGCATGAAGCGCGAGGAGAGCACCCCGGCGTTGGGCTTCTCGAGGGCACGCTTCAGCAGCTGGATGCCGGGGAAGACCACCATGTCGACGGCGGAATAATGCTCGCCGACGATCCACTCCGACTTGGACAACCGCCCCTCGAGGGTGCGCGCTTCACGCCCCATGACGTGCATCGCTGCGGTGACGGCCTCACTGTTCAGATCGTCGTTGCCAGCGAACACCGCGCGCAGGATGGTGGTGAGATGCGGCTCGATGTAGGCCTCGTACTCGCAGATAACGCGCATGATGGTGCCGGCTTCCTCGGCAGACTGCCCGAACAGCGGATCCGCCGGGTACTTGCGGTCGAGGTAATAAAGAATGGCGAGGGACTCGAAGCAGACGTAGTCGCCGTCTTTGAGCACCGGCACCTTGCCGCGCGGGTTCATGGCGAGCATGGCCGGTGACTTATGCTCCTGCTTGGATAACTGCAGCACGTGACTGACGTACGGCAGACGTTTGTGCTCGAGCGCGAGCAGGACCCGCCACGCGAACGGACTGCCGCTGCCCCAGAAGACCTCGATCGCCATCGCCCTCTCCGCGCCGGCGCCGGCGCCGATTGTAACGACAAGCCCGCAGCGCGGAAAATGCGCGCGGCAGGAGGCTAACATGGCCGACACCCTGATCGAGGTGCAGCAGCTGCGCGCGCACCTGCACGACCCGGACTGGGCGCTCTGCGACTGCCGCTTCGAGCTCACGCGCCCCGAGTGGGGGCACGCGGCTTGGGCCGCCGCGCACATCCCGGGCGCCCAGTACGTGCACCTGGAGCGCGACCTGTCCGGAGCCCGCAGCGCGACGAGCGGCCGGCATCCGCTGCCGAGGGTGGACGACCTGGCCACCACCTTCGGCCGCCTTGGCATCGATGCCTCGGTGCAGGTCGTCGCCTACGACCAGGGCCCCGGTGCCTATGCGGCCCGCCTGTGGTGGCTGCTGCGCTGGCTCGGACACCCGCGCGTCGCAGTGCTCGATGGCGGGCTCGCCGCGTGGGAGCGCGCCGGTCTGCCGCTCACGGCCGCCGCCGGGGCGCGGCCGGTACGCCGCTTCACGCCGCGCCCGCGGCCCGGGCTTCTCAGCAGTACCGCCGAGATCGCCACGGCGGTGACCACCGGGGCGCTGGCGCGCAGCGCGCCGCTTCTGGTGGATGCGCGCAGCGCCGAGCGCTTCGCCGGTCACAACGAGACCCTCGATGCGGTGGCCGGCCACATACCCGGCGCCCGCAATCACCCGTTCACCACCAATCTCGATGACAACGGCCTCTTCCTCCCGGCCACAGAGCTGCGCCGGCGGTGGCTCAGGACCCTGGGCGGCGCCTCGGCCGCGCAGAGCGTCGCGATGTGCGGCTCGGGTGTGACTGCCTGCCACAATCTGCTCGCGCTCGAGGTCGCGGGCCTGGGCGGCGCTCGGCTCTACGCGGGGTCGTGGAGCGAGTGGATCAACGACCCCGCGCGCGCGGTGGCGGGCGCTGCGTAACGGGCGGCGCAATTTCACGCCCGGGTGCACACCATTTTGATATAACGCGCCCCGTGGCCGCCGAACCCAAGACCGCGCTCAACGGGAACCGCAAGTTCAACCCCGCGCAGCCTTGGGGCGTGGAGGAGTCACTCGATCTCTACCACGTGCAGGCCTGGGGCAAGGGCTATTTCGGAGTCAATGCCAGCGGACACGTAGTGGTGCGGCCGGACACCGGCGAAGAGCGTGAGATCGATCTGCTGGAGGTCGTCGAGGGCCTCGAGGCGCGCGACCTGACGACGCCGGTCGTGGTGCGTTTCTCCGACATCCTCGCGCACCGTCTGCGCCGCCTGCACGAAGCATTCGCGCAGGCCATCAGCGAGAGCGACTACAAGAACAGCTACGCCGCCGTCTACCCCATCAAGGTCAACCAGCAGCGGCTGGTGGTCGAGGAGGTCTACCGCTACGGACGGGAGTTCGGGTTCGGCCTCGAGGTCGGCTCCAAGCCAGAGCTGCTGGCCGTCATGGCGATGACCGAAAACGCCTCCGACCGGCTGATCATCTGCAACGGCTTCAAGGATGACAGCTACATCGAAGCGGTAACGCTCGCGACCAAGCTCGGGCGGACCATCATCCCCGTGGTGGAGAACTTTGATGAGCTCGGCCTGATCCTCAAGCACGCCCGTACCTATCAGGTGCGGCCGCGCATCGGCGTGCGCGTGAAACTCTTCAGCGAGGGGTCGGGCCGCTGGAGCGCCTCCGCCGGGGACAAGTCCAAGTTCGGTCTGTTCATTACCGAGATCCTCGAGCTCTTCAAGGTCCTCAAAGAGCACGACATGCTCGACTGCCTGCAGCTGGTGCACTGCCACCCCGGCAGCCAGCTGCAGGACATCCGCCGCATCAAGGATGCGATCAACGAGCTCGCGCACGTCTACGCGGAACTGAGGCTGATGGGGGCGGGGCTGCGTTATATCGACGTCGGCGGCGGGCTGGGCGTCGACTATGACGGCAGCGGCACCAACTTCTCCTCTTCCATGAACTACACGCTTAATGAGTACGCCAACGACGTGGTGTACCGCGTGGCGAGCGTGTGCAACGCGCGCGACATCCCGCACCCGATGATCATCAGCGAGTCCGGTCGGGCGATCGCCGCCTACCACAGCGTGCTGATCTTCGACGTGCTCGGCTCCTCGGCGCTCGACAAGTTCCAGGTGACGGGTGATCCGGCCCTCGACTACACCGGCGGCGAGGAGCTGCCGCAGCCGGTGCAGGACCTGTTCGACGCGTTCCGCACCGTCAGCGAGCGACGGCTGGTGGAGTGTTATCACGACGCCCTCACCGCGCGCGAGCAGGTACTGCAGATGTTCAATCTCGGCCTGCTGTCGCTCGAGTTCCGCGGCCTGGCCGAGCGGCTGTATTGGGCGACCTGCGCCAAGATCCGCGACTCGTGCCGCAAGCTCGAGCGCCTGCCCGAGGAGCTCGAGGACCTCGAGTCCATCCTCTCGGACACCTATTTCTGCAACGTCTCGGTCTTTCAGTCGCTGCCGGACAGCTGGGCGATCGAGCAGCTGTTCCCGATCATGCCCATCCACCGCCTGGAGGAGCGGCCGACGCGCACCGCGGTGCTCGCCGACATCACCTGCGACTCCGACGGCAAGATCGACCATTTCGTCTCGCTGCGCGACGTGAAACGCACGCTGGAGCTGCACGAGCTGCGCGGCACGGAGAAGTACTACCTGGCCGTGTTCCTGGTGGGGGCCTATCAGGAAACGCTCGGTGATCTGCACAATCTGTTTGGCGACACGCACGTGGTGCACGTGCGGCTGCACGATGAGGGCGGCTGGTGGATCGAGGAGATCGTCAAGGGTGACACCGCCAACAAGGTCCTCGAGTACATGGAATATGACGTCGCTGAGCTCTATCCGGCGCTATCGCGTGACTGCGAACGGGCGATCCGCGACGGACGCATGACCCTCGCCGAGAGCCAGCTCCTCAAGCGCTTCTACGAGAGCGAGCTTGACGGCTACGCGTACCTCGAGCCCCCCGGGGCCTGAGTCAGCGGCGCACCAGCACCAGTACCCCGAGCAGCAGGCACACCAGCGCGGCGAAGCGGTTGATGAGCCGCAGCGGCAGGCGCTGCGCGGCGGCCTCCCCGAGCCACACCACCGGCGCATCCGCCAGCAGCATGCCGAGCGTCGTGCCCGCCACGACCGGCAGCAGCGCCTGGTACCGGGCCGCGAGGGCGAGAGTCGCGAACTGTGTCTTGTCGCCCATCTCCAGCAGGAAGAAGGACAGGACGGTCGTCCCGTACGCGCCTAAGCGCGCATCCCGGGGCGCAGCCTGCGGGGCGCGATCGGGCCACAACATCCAACCCGCGCTGACGAAGAAGGAGGCCGCGAGCAGCCCGCGCAGGAGCGCCGGTCTCAGGTGCGCTGCCAGCGTGGTGCCGACGGCGCCGGCGAGCAAGTGGTTGGCCAGGGTCGCGGTGAGGATGCCGAGCAGCACCCGCAGCGGCGCACGGAAACGCGCCGCGAGCAGCAGCGCGAGCAGCTGCGTCTTGTCACCCATCTCTGCCAGGACCACCACGCCGAGGGAGACGAGCAGAGCTTCCATCCGAGCGAATCCGTGGTTTGCGTACCGGGGGAGGCGGGAGTAGCATGATACGGGCGTTCATATCCGTCGTGGATGAGTGCGCTTGTCTGTAAGTGTTGATGTCATCTCCCGCCCCGCGCCACTCATCCGTGCGCGAACGCAGGTGCAGGCCGCCGGCCCAAGCGCTGCGCATTGACTGAACTGCCGATCGTGTGCCTTGAAGCCTTGACCTGTTCGATACACGCGGTACATGCGACCGACGCGTGCGGCTCGCCGCTGTCCGCATTTCCAAGAGAGAGCTCCGGATGACGACGATTTATGTGGGCAATCTGCCCTTCAATGCGACTGAGCAGGACGTCAAAGCCCTGTTCGAGCGCCACGGCAAGGTCGAGTCGGTGAAGCTGATCAACGATCGCGAGACCGGCAAACCGCGCGGCTTCGGCTTCGTGGACATGCCACAGTCGGAGGCGCAGAGCGCCATCCAGGCGTTGAACGGCTTTCAGATGAATGGCCGCCCGCTGCGCGTCAACGAGGCACAGGAGCGGCCGCAGCGCCCGCGCCAGGGGGGCGGCCCGTTCCGCCGTTGAGTGCCGCAGCCTGGCGCCAGCTAAGAAACCCCGCCTCGCGCGGGGTTTTTTAGCGGCCGCGCCGGCAGCACGAGGCTTTCGATGCACACCCACCGACTGGTCCTGGCGGCGCTGCTCCTCGCAGGCGTGCTCGGCGCCTGCGTCTCGGGGAGCTCGCGCCAGAGCACCGCGCAGGACCTCACCACCCTGCTCGCGAGCCCGCATCGCACCCCCGAGAACCGCGCCCGCGATGTCTACCGGCACCCGAAGGAGACGCTGCTGTTCTTCGGCATCCGGCCGGAGATGACCGTGCTCGAGGTGTGGCCGGACCCGGGCGGCTGGTATACCGAGATCCTCGCCCCGCTGCTGCGCGACAAGGGTCGCTACTACGCCGCGGTAGTGGCGCCGGACCCGGCCGATGCCTACATCGAGAAGCGCCGCGCCGAATTTCAGGCCAAGCTCGCCGCCGATCCGAGCATCTACGACCGGGTGAACGTGGTCGCGTTGCCGGAGGATGGCAGCGACGTGGTGCCGCCGGGCACGCTCGACATGGTCGTCACCTTCCGCAACCTCCACAACTTCATGAACCGCGGCAGCGCGACACGTGTGTACGGCACGCTGTTCCGCGCGCTCAAACCCGGTGGGATCCTCGGCATCGTGCAGCATCGGGGCAATCCGGCTGCAGCGCAGGACCCCGCTGGCAAGAGCGGCTATGTGACCGAGGACTACGCGATCAAGCTCATCGAGGCGCAGGGTTTCAGGCTGGTCGGCAAGTCCGAGGTGAACGCCAACCCCAAGGACACCAAGGACTACGAGCAGGGCGTGTGGACGCTGCCGCCGACCTATCGGCTCGGCGACAAAGACCGCGACAAGTACACCGCCATCGGCGAGAGCGACCGCTTCACGATGCGTTTCGTGAAACCGGCCAAGTAGGCCTCACCACATCTCCCGCAGCCGCGCCCCGACGTCGACCGTGACCGGGGCACTGCTGCGCTGCAGGGTGTCGGCCCCGGCGAGGCTCGAGCCGTGGAAGGTGACCGGCTCCAGGGTCTTGTGCACCTTCTCGGTCATGAAGCGGCTGCGCCCCCCGTACACGTGCGCGTCTCCCTGCCGGGACTGGTGGGTGAGATGGAACTTGAGCGGCACGATCACGTGCAGCTCGTTTTGCGCGCGGGTGAGCGCGACGTACAGCAGCCGCCGCTCCTCTTCCAGGAGTTCCGCCTTGCCGGCGGCGAACTCCGACGGGAAGCTGCCGTCCACCACGTTGAGCACGTACACCGTGTCCCACTCCATGCCCTTGGCGGAGTGGATCGTCGACAGCACCAGGTAGTCCTCATCGAGGGTGGGGCGTGCGGCGAGATCGCTGGTGGCGTGCGGCGGATCGAGGGTCAACTCGGTGAGAAAGCGCTCACGCGAGGGATACTGCCCGGACAGCAGCTCGAGCTGGTCGAGGTCACCGAGGCGGGTCTGATACTGCTCGTAGAGCCGCTCGATGTGCCGCCGATACCACTCGTTCACGAGCGCCACCTGGCCCAGCCAGGGCCGCTGCGGGTCGGCGAGGACCAGCATCAACTCGACCAGGCGGCGCCAGTCCTGCTCGCCGGTCTGCGGCGGCTGCACACCCCGCAGCGCCTCGAAGCTGTGCGCGGCGGCCTCGAAGCTCTCGAGCACCGTGCGCGCGTTCACCGGTCCCATGCCCGGCAGCAGCTGCAGCGCGCGAAAGGCGGCCAGGTTGTTGCGCGGGTTATCCGCCCAGCGCAGCACCGCGAGCAGGTCCTTGATGTGCGCAGCTTCGAGGAACTTGAGCCCGCCGTACTTCACGAACGGCACTTTGCGCTTGCCGAGCTCGACCTCGAGCAGGTCGCTGTGGCTTGCGCTGCGAAACAGCACCGCCTGGCGCTTGAGCGGCACGGCCATCTCGCGCCGCTTCAGCACCTCGGTGCATACGTACTCCGCCTGGGTCTGCAGCTCATCGACGGTGACGGCGCGCGGTCGGGCACCGTCACCGCGCACCGACAGCAAATACTTGCGGTGCTGGCGCGGTGCCTCGCCCATGACCGCGTTGGCGACATCCAGGACCGGTTGCGTGGAGCGGTAGTTCTGCGCCAGGGTTACGACCTCGGCCGCCGGTTGAAAACGCTCGGCGAAGCCGAGGA
>JAFAPI010000099.1 GCA_019247195.1 Gammaproteobacteria bacterium | reverse complement strand
ACGGCCAGATCTTCTCGTGCGACCTCACGCCGCACGGCAAGCGGCGCCGCGTCTACACGCAGCGCGGTCCGCTGCTCGGCGCGATCAGCGCGATCACGCCGTTCAACCATCCGATGAACCAGGTCGCGCACAAGGTGGTGCCGTCGGTCGCGACCAACAACCGGATGGTGCTCAAGCCTTCCGAGAAGGTGCCGCTCTCCGCGCTCGTCTTCGCCGACCTGCTCTACGAGGCCGGCCTGCCGCCACAGATGTTCAGCGTGCTGACCGGCAGCCCGCGCGAGATCGCGGACGAGCTGCTGACCCACCCGGACGTCGACCTGGTCACCTTTACCGGCGGCGTGCCGATCGGCAAGTACATCGCGGCCAAGGCGGTGTACAAGCGTCAGGTGCTCGAACTGGGCGGCAATGATCCGATCGTCATCATGGAGGATGCGGATCTCGATGAGGCAGCGGCGCTCACCGTCTATGGCTCATACAAGAACTCCGGACAACGATGCACGGCCATCAAGCGCATCCTGGTCCACGAATCGGTGGCGGAGGCCTTCATCGAGCGGCTGCTGGAGCGGACCGCCGCGGTACGCTATGGCGACCCGATGGACCCCGCGACCGACATGGGTACGGTCATCGACGAAGCCGCCGCGAAGCTGTTCGAGCAGCGGGTGAACGAGGCAGTCGCCGCCGGAGCGCGGCTGCGGTACGGCAACCGGCGCCAGGGCGCACTCTACTCCCCCACGGTACTCGATCGGGTGCGTCCGGAAATGACCCTCGTGCGCGAGGAGACCTTCGGACCCGTCTCGCCGGTGATGACATTCGCCACGCTCGATGAGGCCATCCGGATGGTGAACTCCACCGCCTATGGGCTGTCCTCGGCGCTGTGCACCAATCGCCTCGACTACATCACCCGCTGTGTCGCAGAGCTGAACGTCGGCAGCGTCAACGTCGGCGAGGTTCCCGGTTACCGGCTCGAGCTGACCCCGTTCGGCGGTATCAAAGACTCAGGTCTTGGCTACAAGGAAGGCGTGCAGGAAGCGATGAAGAGCTTCACCAACCTGAAGACGTATTCACTTCCCTGGTGAGGGCTGCGCAGCGACCTCAAGTTATCCGTGAGCATGTTGTCGCCGCGTCCGGTCGCGATCCTCTGGGAGGTGGCGCAGCTGCTCGGCGCCCTGGCACTCATCGTCACGCTGCTGCTGTGCAGCTGGGTGCTGCGGCCGCGGCGGGGCAGCACCAGACCGCTGACCCTGAACCGCCACGAACTGCTTGGCTGGAGCGCGTGCGCGGCGGCGCTGGGGCATGCGGCGCTGCTGTTGCTCATCGACCGGCGGGTCATCCAGGACTTCCGCCTCAGCGGTCCGCGCTACGAGTGGTGCGGACTCGCGGCGCTGGTGCTGCTGCTGGGGCTGACCGTGCCCGCGCTGTCGACGCTGCGACGCCGGCTCTGGCGCCAGCACCGTACCTTCCAGGCGCAACACGTCATTCTGGCCGCTGCCCTCGTGCTGCTTGCGTCCGCGCACGTGCTTGCCACCGGCCGCTATGTCCACGGCCACCTCGCCGCGGGCGCCGCGGTGGGGTTGGCCGCGGCCGTGTTGCTGTCGTTGCTGCGCCCGCGGCCCAGCGTGGAGCCCGCGCGCTCCGTGCACGCGCCACGCCTGGTGTTCGGGCGCTACAGCCGCGTGGTAGGGATGGCGCTCACCGCGACGGCGCTCGCCCTCGCGCTCGGACTGCTGCCGCAGGCGGGGCTCGCCCTGCGCGGCCCGCTCGCGGGGCATGGACCGCCGCTCGGCGTTGATTTTCCGCACGCCGTGCACCGGGAGGTGGCCTGCGTTCGCTGCCATCACAACTTCGTCGATCATACCGGCGAGGGAAGCTGCTATGACTGCCATCGCAGCGCGCGCATGGACCTGCGGGTGGCCGCCGAGGCGCGCTTCCACGATTTCTGCTTGGGCTGTCACCGCGATCCGCCTCCCGGGGCGCAGCATCACGGACCCACCACCGGCTGCGCGACGTGCCACCCTTGAGCAGTTCCCCCCACCCCCTGCCGGGACTACACTCGGACGCGGATGAACACCCGTAGCGAGCCACACCGTCTGCACAGCGAGGCCCAGCGCCGCGCGCGCATCGACCTCGCCGCCTGCCACCGCCTCGCCTATCGCTTCGGCTACAGCGAGGGAATCGACAACCACCTGACGATGCTGGTACCGGGCTACAGCGACCGCTTCTACCTGGCACCCTTCGGACTGCTGTGGGCGGAGGTGCGGGCCCGGGACTTACTGGAGGTCGACTTCCAAGGCCGCCGCGTGGCCGGCGAAGGTCGGGTGGAGGACACCGCGCTCTATATTCATCTTTCGGTCCACCGCCTCAAGCCCGATGCGCGCTGCGTGCTGCACACCCACATGCCGCATGCCACCGCGCTGGGCATGCTGCAGGACGGTACCCTGCAGATGGCCTCGCAGAGCGCGGTCGGTTTCTACGCGCAGGTCGCCTACGCGGACTACCAGGGTCTCGCGCTCGACTATTCCGAGGGCGAGCGGATGGTGCGGGCGATGGGCACTGCGCCCGTGCTCATGCTGCGCAACCACGGCGTGCTGGTGACGGGCGACAGCGCCGCAGAGGCCTTCGAGCGGCTCTACTTCCTCGAGCGCGCCTGTCAGGTGCAGCTGCTCGCCCGCGCCAGCGGCGCGCCGCTGCAGCTCATTCCCGAGTCCATTGTGCGCGCCACCGCGGCGCAGTTCGCCAGCGCCCTGCAGGTCGAGGGGGCCGCGCGTACCGAGCTGCATTTCGCCGCGCTCAAACGCCAGTTGGAACGCACCGACCCTGACTATGCGCAGTGAGGGAGCGGTCGCTGGCTGAGCCGGCCCGGGCACGCTGGTCGATCGTCGCCTTGCTGGCGGTCGCCCTGTTCATCAATTACGTCGATCGCGGCGCCGTGCCGAGCGCCGCACACCTGCTACAGGCGGACCTGCACCTGGCCCCGCACCACCTGGGCCTGCTTTTCTCGGCTTTCTTCTGGACGTACGCGCTGCTGCAGATTCCGATCGGCTGGGCGGCCGAGCGCCTGGGGGCGGCGCGGGTGCTGGGCGCGGGACTTGCGCTGTGGGCCTGCGCCACCCTGCTGACCGGCGCCAGCCACTCCTTCGGCGAGCTACTCGGGCTGCGCCTGCTGCTGGGGGTGGGCGAGAGCGTCGGTTTCCCCAGCGTCTCGAAGCTGCTGGCGAGCGTGGTCCCCATTGCCAGCCTGGGTCGGGCCAACGGCCTGGTGTCGTTCGGCTATCTCTTTGGTCCCGCGGTGGGCGCCTACGGCGGCGGGGCGTTGATGGTGCACATCGGCTGGCGCGGCATGTTCTATGTGCTCGGCGCGCTGTCGCTGCTGTGGCTCATCCCCTGGTCATTCGTGCGGCTCGCGCCCGCGGCGCAACGGACGGTGAACGGTCCAGGCTGGGGCGCGCTGCTGCGCCAGCGGGCGCTGTGGGGTACCACACTCGGCCACTTTGCCAGCAACTACACGTTCTACTTCATGCTCACCTGGCTGCCCTACTACCTGGTGAAGGTGCGGGGGCTTTCCACCGCGGCGATGGCCGGAGTGGTCGGCAGCGCCTATCTGGTGAACGCCGCGAGCGCCTTCCTCGCCGGATGGTTCGCCGATCGGGCCGTCCGCGCCGGGCACGGCACCTTCGCCTACAAATCCATGATGCTGATCGCGCTCATCGGCGCCGTGGCGTGCATGCTGTGCATCGGACTGGGCAGCGCGCCGTTGGCGCTCGGGGCCATCTTCGTCTTTCAGGTACTGCTCGGGATGTCCTCCCCGGGCACCTTCGCGATCTCGCAGATCCTCGCGGGCCCGGGGGCGACGGCGCGCTGGATCGGCGTGCAGAACGCACTGGCCAACGTGTCCGGCATCATTGCCCCGGCGGTAGCGGGCTACCTCGCGGATGCGAATGGCGGCTTCGCCGCGGCCTTCGTGATCGCAGCCGGCGTGAGCGCACTGGGCGTCTTCGGCTGGCTCGGTCTGGTCCCGCTCGTCGAGCCCCTCGACTGGTCCGCGCGGACCGCGCGAGGGTCGGGCCCGGCCGGGCCCTGACCCTCGGCTCTCTTCAGGTCTTGGGAGACCCCGGCGACGCGGGCGTCGGTGCCACGGCTTCGGCGGCCGTGTCCAGCGCAGCCGCTGCGCCGTCTCCGACGCTGTGCGCTGCGCTCTGCAGGCCACTTCCCGCGACTCGCAGCCCACTGGCCGCTACGCGTCGCCCCACATGGGCCGCGCGCTGCGCACCCTGTTTCGCCAGCGCCCGCGCCGCGCGCCCGGCGCTGACGACGACGCGCTTCGCCGCCGCCTTGACGGTCCGGCTCCCCGAACGGCTGCGCGCGGACCGGCTGCCGCCGCGTCGGGCGCCCGAGCGCCCCGCCCGGGAGCGGCCCGCGCCGCGTCGCGAGCTGGCACCACCGGTTCTCGAGCGGGTGCTACCGCGTCCGCCGCGGCGAGCGGAGGCTCGTACGCGCGTGCTGCGCTTCGCGCGTGCGCGAACACTGCGCCGCGCGCCACGCCGTGATGTCTTCCTTCTCGCCGTTTTTCTGGCTGTCTTCCGCTTCGCCCTTCTGGCCATGACACCCTCCTCTCTTTCTTGAATCTGCGCCGACGACCGCGCTCCCAGCCCGGGCAAAGCCGGGCATGAGCTTGCGCTTTAAGTGTGGGGTGCGCTGGCTTGAACCGGGCGCCGGTGACGCGCTACATCGTATGTAGGCGCGTGGCTACGGTCAGAGCGTGAGCTCGCCGCGCCGGATCGCGGCGACCACGGCCTCCGACCGCGTGGCCGCACCGAGTTTGGCAAACGTCTCCTGCAGATGAAACTTGATGGTGTTGGGGGACACGGCGAGCTGGCGCGCGATCCTCTTGGTGCTCAGACCCGCCGCCACGCGCTCGAGAACTTCCCGCTCACGTGGAGACAGACGCCGACCGGCGCTGCCGGGTACCGCTGCGCGCGGCAGCCCCGCCCCCTGGAGGACGTGTAGCCCGTGGGCGACGGCCGTGAGTGCCGCGCGCAGGGTCGCGGCGTCCGCATCGCGGCGCAGCCATCCGAGGGGACTTGCCAGCGCCTCCACGGGCGGCATCTGGTCGCTGAGGACGACGGCGGGCAGGCGACCCGCCTGCGCCGCGCGCCAGAATCCGGCGGTATCCGGGCCGGTCGTCAGTATCAACTCTGAGCCCGATGCCGCCATGACGGCCGGGAGCGTACCCGGATCAGACGTGAGGCGCGCGACCTGCGCCCCGGCGTGCCCTGCGCAGCGGCCGAGCCACTCGCGTAACCCCGCGGAGCCGGCGGCGATCAGCAGCTGCATCGTTACCCTCAATGCGGCCGCGGTCGCGGGGACTCAAGGTTGCCCGCGCGGCCGCTCACCGAGGATGACCCTCACCTGGCGCTCCTCACCACCTCGCAGCAACTGCAGCGCCAGCGAGCTGCCTATCGCGCAACCGCGCACGTGCCGCATCAGCTCGAGGGGGCCCCCGAGGGGACGACCCTCTGCGCACAGGAGCAGGTCCCCGATCCGCAGCTCAGCCGTCGCCGCCGGCGACCCGGCGGCGATGCCGGTCACCAGTGCACTGGCCCGGCGCTTGGGGCCGTGCTCGAGCCACACTCCCTGGAGCGCAACCCCGAGATATGGCTGCGGCAAATAGCCCTTCTCCGTCACGACGTCAGTGACAGAGGCGAGGGTCGCCTCCGGAATGCCCAGGATGCGCCCCCCCGGTCCGGTGACCGCCATGCCCGCGAGGCTGCCATCACTGCGGAAGATCCCGGCCCCTTCGAGGACCGACTCGGCGCTTCCGGCCAGGCCCAGCGCGCTCGCGATCCGGCCGCCGCGGCGGGATTCCCAGGCAGGTCCGACGTGCGCGGCGTAGGTCCAGGCGAGGCGTAGGCGGCCACGCTGGCGGCCGGCGATCAGCAGGGGCTCCCCGACCTCGAGCGGTGCGGCGTTGCGCTGCGGACGCGTTGCAAGCGGCACGGTCGCACGCAGCACCGCGACGTCCGTGGCGAGATCCGAAGCGAGCACTTCCGCGGACCTTTCACGCTCGCCGTGCACCAGAGTGACCGTGTGAGCCCCGGCGAGCGGCTCCGCCGCAGTCAACACCGTATCTTCGCCCCAGCCGATACCCGAGAAGGTACGGCGCCGGACAACCACGCCCACGGTATGGGCGGAAACGCGTGCGGCGAGCGCGGTGCGCGCGTGGGCCAGTTGCTGCAGGAGTTGCTCGGTCATCGTCATCTCCAGGAAGAAGGTGGCGAGAGTCTCAGGCCCGGCGGCCAACCCCGGGGACTGCCCGTCCGGGTGGGCAGTTGCCAGTCCGGTCCTCGCTGAGGCTCAATGCGGGCACCGCCGCCTTCAACCTGGGAGCGCCCATGTCCGCCAGTGAGCCCGGACGCCGACTGGGCGGCACCCCGACGGCGCTCAACCCGAGGCGCGATCCCGCGCCATCCGCGCCGGCGCGCCATCCGCGCGCAGTCCTGGCCGCGACCATCCTTTCCTCCAGTCTGGCCTTCGTCGACGGATCCGTCGTCAATGTCGGGCTGCCCGCGCTCCGCGCGGCGCTGCACGCCGACCCTGCCGCTCTGCAGTGGGTGATCAACGCCTACCTGTTACCCCTCAGCGCGCTGCTGCTGTTGGGGGGCGCGGTAGGGGACCGGTTCGGCCAGCGGCGCACTCTGCTTTGCGGGGTCGCTGCTTTCGCTCTGGCCTCGGCGCTCTGCGCGCTGGCACCCTCGCTTGCGGTGCTGTTGGGCGCGAGAGCGGTTCAGGGTACGGCTGCCGCCTTCATGCTGCCCAACAGCCTGGCGGTGCTCAGCGGCGCTTTCACCGGCAGCGCGCGCGGTCGGGCGGTTGGGTTGTGGGCCGCCGTGGGCGCGGCGGTGAGCGCGGTCGGCCCGGTGCTCGGGGGCGGGCTGATCGACGCGTTCGGCTGGCGCACCCTCTTTCTCATCAACCTGCCGCTCGCGGCCGCGGCGCTGGGGCTGATCGCGGTAGCGGTGCCGCCCGATGCGGCCGGCTCGCGCCAGCGCCTGGACGTTCTCGGCACCGCGCTGGCGACCGCGGCGCTGGGGCTGCTCGCGTGGGCGCTGACCGTGGCCTCGGGGCCGGTCGGCTGGACACGCGGCGCCGTAGTCGCGACGCTCGCCGCGGCAGCGATGTTCGTCGTTTTTGTGCGCACCGAATCGACGCGGGGTGCCCGCGCGGCGTTGCCTCTGAGCCTGTTCCGCTCCCGGGCATTCGTCGGCCTGACGCTGCTCACGCTGCTGGTCTACGGGGCGCTCTCGGCGCTGCTGGTGCTGGTGCCTTTCGTGCTCATCGAGACCGAGCACTATGCCGCCGCGGCCGCGGGCGCGGCCCTGCTGCCGCTGCCGATCGTGCTCGCCGTGCTCTCGCCCCTTGCCGGCAGCCTGAGCGCGCGCTGGGGCAGCCGGCCGCTGCTCGGTGGCGGTGCGCTGCTCGTGGCCGCGGGGTGTGCGTTGTTCGCGCGCTTCGGCGGCGGGCAGTCGTACGCGCTCACCGTCGGCCCCGCCTTGGTGCTCGTCTCCATCGGAATGTCGGGCGTGGCGGCGCCGCTCACGAGCGCGGTGCTTGCCTGCGCGGGGGCGGAGACTGCCGGCGCGGCCTCCGGTTTCAACAGTGCCATCTCCCGCGTTGGCGGTACCTTCGCCACGGCATTGCTCGGGTCGGTGCTCGGCGCCAGTGGCGCAGCACTGCTCGGCCCGTTTCACGTTGCCGCACTCGCCTGCGCAGCCGCCTGCGTCCTCGCCGCCGCCCTCGTGCTCACGCTGCTGCGCGAGTAGCGCCGATTGCAAAGGGGATCGCGCTGCCGGAGAGTGCCGCGCATGCCCGCCAGCGCAGTCGTCACGCTCCTCTCCAAGCCGGTGCACGAGATCCCGAGCGGGTCGCTCGCGGAGCTGCGGCGTGCGGCAGGCTCTTGCCGTGCCTGTCCGTTATGGAAGCCGGCCACCCAGACCGTCTTCGGCGCCGGTCCCGAGAAGGCGCACATTGTGCTGATCGGCGAGCAGCCGGGCGACCAGGAAGACCGCCAGGGCCTGCCTTTCGTCGGGCCCGCGGGGCGACTGCTCGATCAGGCGCTGGAGGCGGCGCGGCTCGACCGCGCTGCGCTCTACGTCACGAACACCATGAAGCACTTCAAGTTCGAGCAGCGCGGTAAGGTGCGCCTCCACAAGCGGGCCAACGCCGCCGAACAGGCGGCCTGCCGGATGTGGCTGGCGGGCGAGCTGGCACGACTGCAACCGGATCTGATCGTGGCGCTCGGCGCGATGGCAGCGCAGACCGTGTTTGGCGCCACCTTCAGCGTCACGCGTGAGCGGGGCCGGTGGCGCCGGCTCGGCGAGGCGGCGCAGGGCATGGCCACCTGGCACCCCTCCGCCATCCTGCGCGCCCCCGAGGAGAACCGGAAACAACAATACGCAGAGTTGGTGACCGACCTGCGTGGTCTGGCCGCGCGCGCGGGGGTCCGGTAGAGACTAGGCGGCGCCGGCGCTGCGGCGCAGGGCGCCCTTGAGGGCCTTGAAGCGTCCGGTGGCGGAGAGTTCCTCGCGGGCCGACTGAGCCGTCCACAGGGCGTTGCGCCGTGCCACGAAGGTGCTGCGCGCGAGGGTCTCCAGCGAGTCCGCCTTGGCAAAGAGGAATCCCTGTCCCGCCACGCATCCGAGCTCGAGCAGCGCGGTCACCTGCGGCTCGAGCTCGATGCCCTCGGCCACGGTATCCAGCCCCAGGGTGTGCCCGAGCGTGATCACCGCCCGGGCGAGCTCGGGGCCGTTGTCCGAGTTGGTGAGGCGGCTGATGAAGGAGCGGTCGATCTTCAGGATGTCGATCGGGAAGCGGTGCAGGTAGGACAGCGACGAGTAGCCGGTGCCGAAGTCATCGATGGCGAGACGAACGCCGAGCGATTTCAGGCGCCGGAAGCGCTCGAGGTTCGCGTCCGTGTTGTACATGATCGTGCTCTCGGTCAGCTCGATCACGAGGTTGCCGGCCTCCAGACCGGACTCCTGCAGAGCCTGGGCGACGTCCTGCACCACCTCGCCGTGCTGCAGGTGCCGGCCTGAGATGTTGACCGCGAGTCGCAGGCCGTTGCCGCCGGCGATGTTCTTGCGCCAGGCACACATGTCGCGGCACGCCTGGCGCAGCACCCAGCGCCCGAGCCGCGCGATCTGCCCGCACTCCTC
>JAFAPI010000084.1 GCA_019247195.1 Gammaproteobacteria bacterium | reverse complement strand
GGCAGCCGAGCTGCCGCAGGCGGCCGGCGCCTGAGGCGCCGTGCCCTGGCGCCATGCGTCTGGCCGGACACGAGGTAGGGGGCGGCCGTCCCTTTTTTGTGATCTCCGGCCCGTGCGTCATCGAGAGCGCGGGGCTGCTCGAGGAGGTCGCGGGGCGGCTGAAGGAGATCACGGGCGCGCTGCGCGTGCCGTTCATCTTCAAGGCCTCCTTCGACAAGGCCAACCGCTCCTCGCGCAGCAGCTTCCGCGGCCCCGGCCTCGAGGCGGGCCTGGCGGCGCTGCAGAAGGTGCGCCAGCAGTTCGGCGTGCCGGTACTGACCGACGTGCACGAGGACACACCGCTCGCGGAGGTGGCGGCCGTGGTCGATGTGCTGCAGACCCCCGCCTTCCTGTGCCGGCAGACGAACTTCATCCTCAACGCCGCCTCGCAGGGCAAGCCGGTCAACATCAAGAAGGGTCAGTTTCTGTCGCCGTGGGAGATGCAGAACGTGGTCGACAAGGCCCGTTCCACCGGCAACGAACAGATCCTGGTATGCGAGCGCGGTTTCTCCTTCGGCTACAACAACCTGGTCGCGGACATGCGCTCGCTCGCGGTCCTGCGCGGCACCGCCTGCCCGGTGGTGTTCGACGCGACCCACTCGGTGCAGCTGCCGGGTGGCCAGGGCACGCGCTCCGGCGGCCAGCGCGAGTTCATCCCGGTCCTGGCGCGCGCCGCGGTCGCGGCGGGAATCGACGGCCTGTTCATGGAGACCCACCCGCGCCCGGAGCAGGCGCTGTCGGATGGGCCCAATGCCTGGCCGCTGCCGCGCATGGAGCCGCTGCTGCGCACTCTCGCCGAGCTCGACCGGGCGGCGAAGAAGAGCCCCTATGAAGAATCCCTGCTGTAAGGAACGACGATGAGCCGTATCAGCGATGTGCGCGCACGGGAGATCATGGACTCGCGCGGCAATCCCACCGTGGAGGTCGACGTGGTGCTCGACTCAGGGGCGCGCGGCCGCGCTGCCGTGCCCTCGGGGGCCTCGACCGGCACGCGCGAGGCGGTGGAGCTGCGCGACGGTGATGCCCGGCGTTACGGCGGCAAGGGCGTCCAGCGCGCGGTCGAGCACGTCAACGGTGTGCTGCGCGCGGCGGTGCTCGGCGCCGAGGCGCGCGAGCAGACGGCGCTCGACCGCCGCATGATCGAGTTGGACGGCACCGACAACAAGGGACGACTCGGGGCGAACGCGCTGCTCGGGGTGTCCCTGGCCAACGCGCATGCCGCCGCGGCGGATGCCGGTGTGCCCCTGTATCGACACCTCGCGCAGCTCGCCGGGGTGAAGGACCCGCTGCTGCTGCCGGTGCCGATGATGAACATCATCAACGGCGGCGCTCACGCGGATAACAGCCTGGACATCCAGGAGTTCATGATCCTGCCGGTCGCGGCGGCGAGCTTCCGCGAGGGGCTGCGCTGCGGTGCGGAAGTGTTCCAGGCGCTGAAGAAGCTGCTCGCGGCACGCGGCCTGTCCACCGCCGTCGGCGATGAGGGCGGGTTCGCGCCCAACCTCGAGTCCAACGAGGCGGCGCTCGGCATCATCCTTGAGGCCATCGAGCGCGCCGGCTACCGACCCGGTGCCGATGTGTACCTCGGGCTGGATGTGGCGAGCTCGGAATTCTGCCGCGCCGGCCGTTACGAGCTCGAGTCCGAGGGGCGCAGCTTCAGCGCCGCCGAGTTCACAGGCTATCTCGCCGATCTGGCCCGGCGCTATCCGATCCTGAGCATCGAGGACGGGATGAGCGAGGGGGACTGGGACGGGTGGGCGGGCCTGACGCGCGAGCTCGGCGCACGTGTGCAGCTGGTGGGCGATGACCTGCTGGTCACCAACACGCGCATCCTGCGCGAAGCGATCGAGCGGCGCATCGCCAACGCGATCCTCATCAAGCCCAACCAGATCGGCACCCTCACCGAGACGCTCGAGGCGATCGACATGGCGACGCGCGCGCGCTACGCGGCGGTGGTGTCGCACCGCTCCGGCGAGACTGAGGACAGCACGATCGCCGACCTCGCGGTCGGCAGCGCCGCCACCCAGATCAAGACCGGCTCGGTCTCGCGCTCGGATCGCGTGGCCAAGTACAACCAGCTGCTGCGCATCGAGGAGCAGCTCGGCGCTGCGGCGCGCTACGCCGGCCGCGCGGCCTTCCCGGTGCCGGCGGGTGCGACGCCATGAGCGAATCGACCATCGTCTTCCCTCTCTTCCCCGGGGTGACCCAGCTGGACTTCACCGGCCCGCTCGAGGTGTTGTCCCGGCTTCCCGGGGCGCGCACCGTGCTGGCCAGCCGTGCCGGCGGGGAGCTGCAGGGCTCGGGCGGAGTGACCTTCGCCCACCTTACGCCGCTCGCCCACGTCACCGGATGCCTCGTGGTCTGCGTGCCGGGGGGGTTCGGCACCACCGAGGCGATGCTCGATGCCGAGTACCTGCGAGAGCTGCGACGCCTCGCCGCGGGTGCGCGCTACGTCACCTCGGTGTGCACCGGTGCGTTGCTGCTCGGGGCGGCGGGCCTCCTGCGGGGCAGGCGTGCGGCCTGCCACTGGGCCTTCCGCGACCTGCTGCCGCTCTTCGGCGCCGAGCCCGACCCGGCGCGCGTGGTGCGCGACGGCAATGTCATCACCGGCGGCGGCGTCACGGCCGGGATCGACCTGGGGCTGACGGTGCTCGCCGAGCTCGCCGGGCGCGAGTTCGCCGAGAGCGTGCAACTCGCCCTCGAGTACGCGCCCGAGCCTCCGCTCGATGCCGGCCGGCCCGAACGCGCCTCGCCCCTGGTGCGCACGCAGGTGCTGCAGCGGATCGAGGCGCTCGCGCCGGACCGGCGCGCGGCGGCCGAACGCGCCGCACAGTCGCTGCATGGCGCCTGAGCGCATCGCCTCACGTCGCGCGCTCTGCTAGGCTTTCCGCCTCATGAAGTGGCTCGCCGCCGCGCTCACCGTCGCCGTACTGCTGCTGCAGTACCGCGTGTGGCTGTCCGCGGACGGGGTGCGCGAGGTGGCGCGGCTGCAGCGCGCGGTCGCGGCACAGCAGGCGGCCAACGAGTCGCTCGCCGAGCGAAATCGCCAGCTCGCCGCGGAGGTGCGCGACCTCAAGACCGGCATGGATGCGCTCGAGGAGCGCGCCCGCAGCGATCTGGGCATGATCGCCCGCAATGAGACCTTCTATCAGGTGGTGCCCCCGCGGCCGAGCACACCGCCGACGCGGACCGCCGCCCGCTAGGGCGACCCCCCAATGCAGTACTGGCTCGTGATGCCGGCCGCCGGGCGCGCGCAGCGTTTTGGCGCCGCGGAGCCGAAGCAGTACGCCCGCCTGCTCGGCCGCACGGTACTCGAGTGGTCGCTCGCGCCTTTCCTGGCCGACCCCCGCTGCGAGGGCATCGTGGTCGTGCTCGCCGCCGGAGATGAACGCTTCGCCACCCTGGGGCTCGCGGCGCGCGTGCGCGCGGCACGCGGCGGGGCTGAGCGCAGTCAGTCGGTGCGTGCCGGCCTCGCCGCGCTGGCCCCGGGCCCGGCGCCGCGGGACTGGGTGCTGGTGCATGACGCCGCGCGACCATGCCTCTCAGGAGATGAGCTCCGGCGGCTGCTCGAGATCGGCGCCGCACACCCGGTCGGGGCGCTCCTGGCCGTGCCCCTCGCCGATGCCCTCAAGCGCGCCGAGGGCGCCGCGGGCACGAGGCCCGAAGTGCTGCGCACCGAGCCGCGCGAGGGGCTATGGCGTGCCCTTACGCCGCAGCTCTTTCGCTACGGCGCCCTGTGCGCGGCTCTGGACGCGGCGCATGCCGCCGGGCGCTTCCCCGGCGATGAGGCCGAAGCCATCGAGTGGACCGGCCAGCACCCGGCCCTGGTCGAGGGCGCGCTCACGAACCTCAAGGTCACCCGCGCCGCTGACCTGCAGCTGGCGGCCGCCGTGCTCGCGCAGCAGGGGGAGGTGTCCGCGTGCGCGTAGGCAGCGGTTTTGATGTGCACGCCTTCGGACCCGGCGAGGCACTGATGCTCGGCGGGGTGCGCGTAG
This sequence comes from Gammaproteobacteria bacterium, assembly GCA_019247195.1. GTDB lineage: Bacteria > Pseudomonadota > Gammaproteobacteria > Steroidobacterales > Steroidobacteraceae > 13-2-20CM-66-19. The sequence continues at coordinate 12,162 of JAFAPI010000084.1, read as the reverse complement.
CGCACGCGCAGGGGGTGATTGCACACTCGGACGGTGATGTCCTGCTGCATGCCCTGTGCGATGCGCTGCTCGGCGCCGCCGGGCTCGGCGATATCGGCGAGCACTTCAGCGACAGCGACCCGCGCTGGCGCGGGGCCGACAGCGCGCAGTTCGTCACCCAGGCCCTGCAGTGGGTGAGCGCGGCGGGATGGCACGTCATCAACGCCGACCTCACGCTCATCGCCAGCGCGCCGCGATTGGCCCCGCACCGGGCCCGCATCCGCGAACGCATCGCCGGGCTGCTCGCCGTGCCGGTCGCCGCGGTCAATCTCAAGGCCACGACCACCGAAGGACTCGGCTTTCTCGGCCGGGGCGAAGGCATCGCAGCGCAGGCGATCGTGCTGCTCGACGGGTCGTGAGCGGGCCGCCGCCGGCGGACGCCCGCGCGGCCGCACTCGGGCCGCCGCGCGCTCACGGTCCGCCCGTTGTGGCGGTGCGCTTACGCAGCCTGCCCGAGGACTTCATCGTCGACGAGGAGCTGGGCTTTGCCCCGGATGAGACCGGTGCGCATCTGCTGCTGCGGGTACGCAAGCGCGACGCCAACACCGCCTGGGTCGCGCGCCAGCTCGCGCGTGCCGCGGACTGCGCCCCGGCGGCGGTCGGCTTTGCGGGAATGAAGGACCGGCGGGCGCTCTGCACACAGTGGTTCTCGGTGCCGCGCCCGCGCGATGGCCGCACGCTGCTGGGGCTCGCGGGCGAGGGCTTCGAGGTGCTCGAGGCGCGCCCGCACGGCCGCAAGCTTCCGCGCGGCGCCCTGGCCGGCAACCGCTTCGCGGTGCGTCTCCGGGCGGACGGGGAGGGCGGGGAGGCCCTGGCGCGGCGCCTCGACGCGCGCCTGCGGGCGATCGCCGCGCACGGCGTCCCGAACTACTTCGGGCCGCAGCGCTTCGGCCACGGCGGGGCCAACCTCGCCCCTGCGCCAGCGCCCCGGACACGCCTCGAGCTCGGCCTGCGCCTCTCTGCGGCGCGCAGCGCACTCTTCAACGCGATCGCGGCCGCGCGCGTGCGCGAGGCCAGCTGGGAGCGGCTCCTGCCCGGGGACCTGGCCAATCTCGATGGGCGCGGCAGCGTGTTTCCGGTGCCGCAGGTGGACGCGGCACTCACGGAGCGCGCGGCGCGCCTGGAGGTTCACCCGACGGGGGCGCTGTGGGGATGCGTACCGCCCGCGAGCAGCGGTGTGGTCCACGCGCTCGAGTGCGCGGTCGCGGCCGGGCTACCCGATGAGCGCGCGCTGTGCGAGCGCGCCGCCTTGCGCGCCGAGCGCCGCAGCCTGCGGCTGCGGGTCGCCGAGCTGCAATGGCAACCCGAGCGCGAGGCGCTGGTGCTGCGCTTCTTCCTGCGCCGCGGCAGCTTCGCCACCAGCGTGCTGCGGGAGCTCATCGAGGCGCCCGAGCTGACCGCACCCGAGAGTGCGGAGGGGGCTTAACGCGCGGCGAGCAGCACGTACAGCGCGCCGGAGCCGCCGTCCACGGGCCGAGCTGACACGTACGCCAGCACCGCGCCGCTTCGGCGCAGCAGTCCGCTCACCGCCGCCTTCAGCACCGGTCCGCGAGGCCCGGAGCGCAGTCCCTTGCCATGGACGATGCGCACGCATTGCACACCCGACTCCAGCGCCTCGACCAGGAACGCGCGCAGCGCCGCCTTGGCCTCGACGACGGTGAGTCCGTGCAGGTCGATCTCGCGCTGAACCCGGTACTCCCCGCGCCGCAGGCGCCGCAATACGGTCGGCTGCACAGCGGGACGGCGGAAGGTGAGCTCGTCGCCGGGAGCGAGGGCGGGGTCATCGGCGACACCTCCCAGGCTTTCCTCGAGCACCGCGGCCCGGTCGGCGCGGGTGAAACGCGCACTCGGGCGCGCGGGCTTGACGGCGGGCGGCGTCGCGGCGCGGGGCAGCGGACGCACGCCACGGACGGCGGCGCGAAACAGCGCTGCCTCATCCTCATCCGCCGGCGATTTGCCCACCGCGACCCTCCGCCCAAAGGCTTGGCCTTCCAGTATAGTCACGCGCACTTTCGCGTCAGCCCCGCTCATGAAGATCCTGGTCAGTAACGACGATGGTTACCGCGCCGAAGGCATTCTTTGCCTGCGCCAGGCGCTCGCGACCCTGGCCGAGATCACCGTGGTGGCTCCGGACCGCAACCGCAGCGGCGCAAGCAACTCGCTGACCCTCGATGTCCCGCTGCGGGTGTTCGAGGCCGAGCCGGGCGTGTACTTCGTACCGGGCACGCCGACCGATTGCGTACACCTGGCGATCTCGGGCCTGTTCGAGTTCGAGCACGACATGGTCGTCTCCGGCATCAACGACGGAGCCAACCTCGGCGACGACGTCCTCTACTCCGGGACCGTCGCGGCGGCGGTCGAGGGCCGCTTCCTCGGCCTGCCCACCGTGGCCGTGTCGCTCTGTACCGGCGGCGGTGGTGGTGGACACTTCGCGACCGGCGCGGAGGTGGCGCGGCGCCTGGTGCTGCAGCTGCTCGCCCGGCCGCTCGAGCGCGCGCTGATCCTCAACGTCAACGTGCCGGACGTTCCGCTCGCGCAGCTGCGCGGCTTCCGCGCCAGCCGCCTCGGCTACCGACATCGCTCCGAGCCGGTGATGCGCTCACAGGATCCGCGCGGGCGCGCGGTCTACTGGATCGGCCCGGCCGGTGCGGAGCAGGACGCAGGTCCGGGCACCGACTTCGACACCATCGCGCGCGGCTACGTCTCGGTGACGCCCCTGCAGGTCGACCTCACCCGCCATGCCGCGCTGCCCGCGCTCGGGGGCTGGCTGGAAGCGCTCAATGAGTGATACCCGCCTCGCCGGTATCGGCATGACCTCGGCGCGCACCCGCGATCGCCTGGTGCAGCGCCTGCGCGAGCAGGGCATCGCCAACGCCGCCGTGCTCGAGCGCATCCGCAACGTGCCGCGCCACATTTTCGTCGACGAGGCGCTCGGCAGCCGCGCCTACGAAGATACCGCCCTGCCGATCGGTTTCGGGCAGACGATATCCCAGCCGTTCATCGTCGCGCGCATGACCGAGGCGCTGCTCGAAGGCGGCGCACTCGAGAACGTGCTCGAGGTGGGCACGGGCTGCGGCTACCAGACCGCGGTGCTTGCGCCCCTGGTGCAGCACGTGCACACCATCGAGCGTATCGAGCCTCTCATCACCCGCGCACGGCAGCGCATGAAAGAGCTCGGCATCCGTAACGTGCGCTTCCGGCACGGCGACGGCTCACTCGGCTGGAAGACGCACGCACCTTTTGACGGCATCCTGGTCGCTGCCGCCCCGCTTACGGTTCCGGAGGCGCTGCTCAAGCAGCTGAAGGTCGGCGGCCGGCTGCTGGTGCCGATCGGCGCGGAGGGTGCCCAGCATCTGGTGCGCTTCACCAAGCGCGAGCAGCGCGTGGAGCGTGAATCGCTCGGTCCGGTGGCATTCGTACCGCTGATCGGCGGGGTGAGCTGAGGATCGATTAAAACCAACCTCACCATCTATCCGTAACCTGCTGTAATACTGAAGTTTCTCGCGCCGACGTTACGGCAAAAGAGCCGCGCCGTCCGACCCGGAAGCCGTTGAAAAGTCAGGTGTTATGTTGGAGCCCATGCGGCAGCCGCACGCCGTGCGGAAAAAACCTTTATCGGTCATTGTGCTTGCGTGCTCTTCTGCAACCCGCTTAACATGCGTTCCCTGTCTCCGAACAACGACAGCGGAATGGGAGGGTGACCGGCAGAAGACACAGGGAGGAGGGAGTCGGAACAAGAGCAAGAATATTCTCAACAAGAAGAAGAACAGTGCAATTGTTCGAGTCTGTCAGCTTCGAATGATTGTTTGGTTGGTTGACCCTCCCCTTGTGTCTTCTGCCGGTCATCAGTCCGGCAGCGGGCACTAACTTAAGAAGAGCCCCGCGGCAACCCGCCGCCCCTCCTGAACCAACACGTTGTAAGTACGGCACGCCGCGCCGAGCTCCATCGTCTCCAGTCCCACCCCGCGCCCGATCAGCAGCCCGCGCACCCCGGCCGGCGCGAAGCGTTGCGCGAGGCCGCTGCCGAGCAGCACCAACTCGGGCTGCAGGGCGAGCACGCGTTCAAGGTGTGCCGGGGCCAGCTGGGCGAACTCGAGCGGCTCCCAGTCGAGGATCAACTGCTGGGCGGCGACGACGCAGCTGCGGCGCACGGAGCGGTCCCCGATGCGGATCTCGTGCGCGGAGTAGCCCCGTATCAAGTGGGCGGGCGGTGTCGAGTCGAGGGTCAGCTGCACGCTCGCTACGATAGCGCCCGTGCGTGAGCTCGTCATGGTGCTCGGTGACCTCTACCTCGGCGGCGAGACGGCGCCGCGGGCGCTGCTGCCCGAGGAGGTCCGTCTGCCGGCACTTGAGTACGTCGTACGCTTCGGCGCGCGGCGTGCGCTGCCCACGGGTTGGCGTCCCTGGCTCGCCCGGTGGCTAGGCTGCGAGAGTGTTGCGCCGCTCGCGCCCGCGCGCATCGCCGCGCTCACACCCGCGGCCACTCACCTCCCGCCCCCCGGCACCGCCTGGTTCGCGACGCCGGTGCAGCTGCAGGCCGGACTGTCGCGCGTGCACCTCGCGCACGCGGGGGTGTTGCGCCTCGGCGCCGGGGAGCAGGCGGAGCTGGCGCGCGCTTTCGCGCGCGACTTCGCCGGCTCGGGCTATGCGCTGCAGCCGGTCTGCGGCGGCGAGCTGATACTGCGCACCCCCACCCCCTGGAGTGTGACGAGCTGTGAGCCCGCGCGCAGCGCGGGCGGCGAGCTCCCGGCGGTACTGGCGCAGGGCGCCGAGGCCGCGGTGCTGCGCCGACTCATGGCCGAGATGGAGATGTGGCTGCACTCGCTGCCGATGAACGCCGCACGCCGCGGCGCCGGCGAGGCGCCGGTGACCACGCTGTGGCTGTGGGGCGGGGAGGGCGACCCCGCGTCCCCGGCCCCGGCACCGCCCCCCGCGTTGCCCCGGGCGTGGGGCGACGACGCATATCTCAGCGGGATGTGGCATCTTCTCGGCGGGTCGGCGCAGCCCCTGCCGCAGGCGGGGCGTGTGCCCGCGGCGGCGGGGGAGCGGGGGGTCATCGTGCTGAAACTCAGTGCTCAGCCGGCCGCGGCGACGGCCGCCGGGGGCGCCTCGGCTCTGGCGCACCTCGATGCTCAGTGGCTCGAGCCGGCGGTGCACGCGCTGGGGCGCGGCCTGCAGCGCCTGTCCCTCATCGCCAATGACTGGCACTTCAGTGTGAGTCGCACGGACGCCTGGCGCTTCTGGCGTGCGCGCCGCCCCGGCCTGAGCGGGCTGGTATGAGCCTGCGTATCGTGCGGCGTACGCTGCCCGAGCCCTGCGGGGGGCTGGGTCCCGCGCTGCACCCGGTGCTCGGGCGCATCTACGCCGCGCGCGGGGTACGCAGCGCCGCGGAGCTGGATACCTCTCTTGAGCGGCTGCTGCCGGTCGGCTCGCTCGAGGGCATCGCAGCGGCCGTCGAGCTGCTGCTGGCGCATCGACGCGGCAGCGTCCTCATCATCGGCGATTTCGACGCGGATGGTGCGACCAGCACGGCGCTCATGGTGCGCGCCCTGCGCACCTTCGGTTTCGCGGCGGTGGACTTTCTGGTGCCGAATCGCTTCCGTTTTGGCTATGGACTCACCCCCGAGATCGTCGCGCTCGCCACGCAGCGCGCGCCCTCGCTCATCGTGACGGTCGACAACGGGGTGTCCAGTCATCAGGGCGTCGCCGCCGCGCGCGCGGCCGGCATCGCCGTGCTCATCACGGATCATCATCTGCCCGGGCGCGATCTGCCGGCGGCCGACGTGATCGTCAACCCAAACCTGCCCGGCAGCCGCTTTGGCAGCCGCGCCCTCGCCGGGGTCGGTGTCGCCTTCTATGTGCTGGCGGCGCTCAAGCGGCGCCTGGATGAAGAGCGGCTCACCGCAGGGGGCACGGGGGCGGTGGCTGCCCTGCTCGATCTGGTCGCGCTCGGCACCGTGGCGGACGTGGTGCCGCTCGACCCGAACAATCGCGTGCTGGTGGCACAGGGTCTGCGGCGCATCCGCGCCGGGCGCTGCGTGCCGGGCATCCGTGCACTGCTCGAGCTCGCCGGCCGGGTGCCGGGGGAGATCAACGCCGCCGACCTCGCCTTCGGGGTCGCGCCGCGCCTCAACGCCGCGGGGCGCATCGATGACATGACCATCGGCATCCAGTGCCTGCTCGCCGACGATGAGGCGAGCGCCCGGCAGCTGGCCGCGCGCCTCGACGCGCTCAATACCGAGCGGCGCGAGATCGAGGCGCGCATGCAGGAAGAGGCGCGTGCGGCCGTGCAGGTGCTGCGCGACCCTGCCGCCGGGGTGGAGAGGCATGGGGTGGTGCTGTTCGAAGCGGGCTGGCACCAGGGCGTCGTCGGCCTGGTGGCGAGCCGGGTGAAGGATCAGCTGCGCCGCCCGGTGGTGGCGTTCGCCCTCGCCGACCAGGAGACGTTGCGCGGCTCCGCGCGCTCGGTCCCGGGGGTGCATATCCGCGACGTGCTCGACAGCCTCGCGGCACAGCACCCGGCGCTCATAAGTCGCTTCGGCGGTCACGCCATGGCCGCCGGCCTCACGCTGCAGCGCGAGCACCTCGATGCGTTCGCGCGGGTGTTCGACCTCGAGGTGCGGCGGGTGATGGCCGATCTGGCCGCGGCGGATGCGGTCGAGACCGACGGCGAGCTGAGCACGGAGGAAATTGCGCTCGATACTGCCGAGGCGCTGCGCGCCGGTGGCCCGTGGGGTCAGGCATTTCCCGAGCCGAGCTTCGACGGCTTGTTCAGTATCCGCAGCGCGCGGCTGATCGGCGCGCGCCACGTGAAGATGTGGGTCGAGGTACCGCGCAGCGGACGCAGCTTCGATGCGGTGGCCTTCAACCATATCGAGCAGGCCGCCGCGGATCTGCCGCAGGGCCTCGCCCAGCTCGTGTACCGCCTCGAGGTCAACGACTATCTCGGCGAGCGACGACTGCAGCTGCTCGTCGATCACGTGCTGCCCGCGGCTCGCTAAGCGTCGCGCGCCGGTGCTAGCATGCGCAGCCGCGCGCCGCTCGACAGGCACCCATGGAAGTCAATCAGCTCAAGCGACAACTCAAAGATCTCAGCGAGCGCATCGGCTCGCTTCGGGGGTTTCTTTGAGTACGACCGCAAGCAGGAGCGGCTCGAGGAAGTGGGTCGCGAGCTGGAGGACCCCACGGTGTGGAGCAACCCGACGCGGGCTCAGGAACTGGGGCGCGAACGCGCCCGCTTGAGCAGCGACGTCGGCGAACTCGACCGCACCACCAAGGGCATCGCCGATGCGCTCGAGCTGCTCGAGCTCGCCGAAGCCGAGAACGACGCCGCGGCCGCCACCGATCTGGAGGGCGATGCGCAGCAGCTCGAGGCGCAGGTGCGCCACCTCGAGCTCAAACGCATGTTCCGTGGCGAGATGGACGCGCACAGTGCGTTCCTCGACATCCAGGCCGGCGCGGGCGGCACCGAGGCGCAGGACTGGGCGCAGATGCTGCTGCGCATGTACCTGCGCTGGGCGGCAGGCCGGGGCTTCAGTGCCGAGGTGATCGACTCCAATCCCGGCGAAGTGGCCGGCCTGAAGAGCGCGAGCGTCGAGGTGCGCGGGGAGTATGCCTACGGCTGGCTGCGCACCGAGACGGGCGTGCACCGTCTGGTGCGCAAGTCTCCGTTCGATTCGGGCAACCGGCGCCATACCTCTTTCGCCTCGGTGTTCGTGTCTCCCGAGGTCGACGACGACATCCAGATCGAGATCAATCCGGCCGATCTCAAGACCGACGTGTACCGCTCCTCCGGCGCCGGCGGCCAGCACGTCAACAAGACCGAGTCCGCCGTGCGCATCACGCACCTGCCGAGCGGCATCGTGGTCGCCTGCCAGAACGAGCGCAGCCAGCACAAGAACCGCTCCACGGCCATGAAGATGCTGAAGGCGAAGCTCTACGAGCTGGAGGTCAACAAGCGCAACGCCGCCGCGCAGGTGCTCGAGGACTCAAAGTCGGACGTCAGCTGGGGCAACCAGATCCGCTCCTACGTGCTCGATCAGTCCCGCATCAAGGACCTGCGTACCGGAGTCGAGGTGGGCAACACCGGCGCGGTGCTCGATGGGGCGCTCGATCAGTTCATGGAAGCCTCGCTCAAGGCAGGTCTGTAACCATGAGTGACGAGGAGAACCGGCTGATCGCCGAGCGGCGCGGCAAGCTCGGCGAGCTGCGTCGGCAGGGCTACGCCTACCCGAATGATTTCCGGCGCGATGCACTGGCCGGGCAGCTGCACGAGACCTTCGGCAAGCGCGACGCGGCGTGGTTCGAGGCCAACCCGACGCCGGTGCGCGTCGGCGGGCGGCTGATGGTCAAGCGGGTCCAGGGCAGGACGAGCTTCGGCAAGCTCGCCGACCGCACCGGGATGATCCAGCTGTTCCTGCAGCAGGAGCCCCTCGGGGCGGCCTATGACGCCTTCAAGAGCTACGACGTCGGCGACATCCTCGGCGCGAGCGGCACGCTGTTTCGCACCAAGACCGGTGAGCTGTCGGTGCGGGTCACGGCGCTGCGGCTGCTGGTGAAGTCGCTGCGGCCGCTGCCGGACAAATGGCACGGCCTGGCGGACACCGAGACGCGCTATCGACAGCGCTATGCCGACCTCATCATGAGTGAGCGCAGCCGCGAGGTGTTCCGCACCCGCACGCGCATCGTGCGCTACCTGCGCGACTTCCTCGACGCGCTCGACTTCCTCGAGGTCGAGACGCCGATGATGCATCCCATCGCCGGCGGGGCCGCCGCCCGACCCTTCCGCACCCACCACAACGCGCTCGACCAGGACATGTACCTGCGCATCGCGCCCGAGCTGTACCTGAAACGCCTGGTGGTCGGCGGATTCGAGCGCGTGTACGAGATCAACCGCAACTTTCGCAACGAGGGACTCTCGACCCAGCACAACCCCGAGTTCACCATGCTCGAGCTCTATCTCGCCTACGCGGATTATCGCGACATCATGGACTGGGTGGAGAAGGCCGTGCGGGGTCTGGCGCAAACGCTCAACGGCTCGCTGCAGCTCACCTACCAGGGCCGTCCCTACGATCTGGCGCCCGTCTTTCGCCGCATCACGATCGAGCAGGCGCTGCTGGAACATAACCCGCGGCTCGACGCCTCGCGACTGCGCGAGCTCCCCTACCTGCGGGAGCACTGCCAGCAGCTCGGCATCCCGCATCACGCGCACGACGGTCCCGGCAAGCTGCAGATCGAGATCTTCGAGAAGACCGTGGAGGGCCAGCTCCTCGATCCGACCTTCATCTACGCCTACCCCGCGGAAGTCTCCCCGCTGTCGCGCCTCAACGATGCGGATCCCTTTCTCACCGATCGGTTCGAGTTCTTCGTCGCCGGGCGCGAGATCGCCAACGGCTTCTCCGAGCTCAACGACCCCGAGGACCAGGCGGCGCGCTTTCGCGCGCAGGTCGCGCGCAAGGACCGCGGCGACGAGGAGGCGATGCTCTACGATGCGGACTACGTGCGGGCGCTCGAGTACGGCATGCCACCGGCCGGTGGCCTGGGGGTCGGCATCGATCGTCTGGTCATGTTCTTTACCGACAGCGCCTCGATACGCGACGTCATCCTGTTCCCGCACCTGCGGCCGGAGGCGTGAGCGCCCGAGCGCGGGCTCAGGGTAGCGGGTACGGCAGCGGCAGCGCCACCGCGTCCAGGGGCTCGGCCTCCGGGTCGGCCGGCTCGGGCTCGGTCTGCGCCGGCAGGGGCGCGACGGCGAGAAACTCGCAGCCACCGGCCTCCAACGGCAGTGCATCCACCACGCGGAACGTGCGACCGTCGCGCAGACGCCCACCGCCCCCCGGCACGAGGGTCACCGGGGAGGCGGTGCGGAAGCGCTGCAGCCGGCGCTTCACCCGACCGCGGTAATGCGCGCGGGCAATGACCTCCTGACCGGTATAACAGCCCTTGTCGAAAGCGATCGCGCCGAGGAGGTCGAGGTTGAGCATCTGCGCGACGAACTGCTCCGAGGTCGCGCGATAGAGCTGCGGCTCACCGGCCGCGAGCCGCGCCTGCTCCCATGCCTGGGCACCCGCCGGGCACGGGGCGCGTGGTGAGTCGCTGGCCGCGAGCAGGAGCGCACGCCCTCCACTCAGGATGATCTCGAGCGTCTCCGGCGTGCGCTGCACGCGGTCCAGCGGCCCGCCGGCTCCCAGCCGGCCGGTGATGCGCCACCCCGCCGATTCATCGCTCAGAGTCACCTTCGAGCGCAGCACGAACTTCGCCAGCCGCGTGCGCACGGGCTCGATGAGCTCCCGCGGCAACACCGCCAACACCTCCGCGGGGGCGAGCTCGATCAGGCGCAGCAGCGCGATGGTCCGTCCCTGCGGGTTGTGGTAACCGGCGAGCAGCGCCCGCTCGGCGCTTAGCAGCTGCAGGTCGTTCGACAGCTGTCCCTGCAGAAAACTGCGCGCGTCCGCACCCCGCACGCGCAACACGCCGAGCAGGTCGAGCGGAAGGTTCGCGGCAGAGCTCATGGGTGCGCGTGTCTGTTGGAGTGACGTGCCGGCGGCGGTGAATTCTGGCAAACTTATGCCGCATGCTGCCGCGCGAGCGCAACCCCATTTCGACGCAGGAACACGCCCCCCGCCGCGCGCCCGAGCCTGCGCCGCCCGCGCCGCCGGCGCGCGAGATCGGCGGCCCGGCGGGACCGGAACCGACGCGTTACGGAGACTGGGAAAGAAAGGGCCGCTGCATCGACTTCTGATATGCCGAGCCGACCGCTCTCGCCCCACCTCTCGGTGTACCGCTTCAAGTACACCCTCACGACTTCCATCCTCAACCGCCTGACGGGTATCGCGCTGTCGTGCGGTTTCGTGCTGCTCGTCTGCTGGCTGGCCGCGGTGGCCGGCGGAGCCGTGACGCAGCAGCGGGCGCAGCGGCTGCTGAGCGCTGCGCCGCTGCAGGTGTGCTACGCGCTGCTGCTGCTCGCTTTCTGCTATCACCTGCTGGCCGGCATCCGCCACCTGGTCTGGGACACCGGCCACGGCCTCGAGCGGGCGCAGGCGCAGCGCAGCGCGTGGCTGGTCGCGGGACTGAGTCTCGCGCTCGCGCTGCTGCTCGCGTACCTCTGGTGGCGCGGGGCGCGGGTCGCGTGAGTCTCACCAGTCCGCTGCGGCAGGTGCTCGGACCGGGCGCGGCCAAGCAGGGCGTGCACCACTGGTGGGTGCAGCGACTCACCTCGGTGGCGCTGGTGCCCCTGTCGATCTGGTTCGCGGTGTCGCTGCTCGCCCTGCCCGGGCTTGATCATGCGACCGTGGTCGCCTGGCTGGCGCACGGGGTGACGCCGGTACTGCTGCTGCTGCTGGTGTTGCTGAGCGCCTGGCATTCGCACCTCGGCTTGCGCGTGATCGTCGAGGACTACGTGCACGGCACGGGTCTCAAGACGCTGACGCTGGTACTCCTCAGCTTCGCCCACGTGCTGCTCGCGGCCGTGGCCGGCTTCGCCGTCCTGCGGGTCGCCTTGCGGGGCGGACCTTGAGCGCGCACCGCTTCATCGACCACAGCTACGATGTCATCGTGGTCGGCGCGGGGGGCTCGGGCCTGCGCGCCACGCTCGGGCTCGCCGAGAGCGGACTCGCCACCGCCTGTCTCACCAAGCTCTTTCCGACCCGCAGCCACACCGTGGCGGCGCAGGGCGGTATCAGCGCCGCGCTCGGCAACATGGGCGAGGACGACTGGCGCTGGCACATGTATGACACCGTGAAGGGCTCGGACTGGCTCGGCTACCAGGATGCAATCGAGCTCATGTGCAAGGAGGCCCCCGCGGCGGTGATCGAGCTGGAGCACTACGGCGTGCCCTTCTCGCGCACTGAGGCGGGTCTCATCTATCAGCGCCCCTTCGGCGGAATGACCACGCACTTCGGGCAGGGCATCGCGCAGCGCACCTGTGCGGCCGCCGATCGCACCGGTCACGCCATGCTGCATGCGCTGTACCAGCAATCGGTGCGCCACTCCGCCACCTTCTTCATCGAGTACTTCGCGCTCGATCTGCTCATGGAGGACGGCGCCTGTCGCGGTGTGGTCGCGCTCGACCTCAGCGAGGGGACGGTGCACCGCTTCCGCGCGCACATGACGATCCTCGCTACC
>JAFAPI010000209.1 GCA_019247195.1 Gammaproteobacteria bacterium | reverse complement strand
GGCCGGCACCTTGTTGGCGACCAGGCTGTCGAGCCAGGCCTCCGCGCGCGCTCCGCTCACCTCGTGCTTGGTAAAGGGGGTGAGGTCGATGACGCCGACGCCGCTGCGCATCAGACGCACCTCCTCGGCCACGTGCGGGAAGTAGTTGCTGCGCCGGAAGCTCCACACGTCGCGTCGCTCCACCCCGGGCGGGGCGAACCAGTTGGCGCGCTCCCAGCCATAGCGCTGGCCCCAGACCGCGCCGCGTGCGTCTAGCTGCGCGTAGACCGGGCTCGTCTTCGCCGGCCGCGCCGCCGGACGCTCCTCGTCGGGGAAGTGAATGGTGAAGACGTTGCGGTAGGTCTCCTCGTTCTTATTCACCAGATAGCGCGTGCCGGTATAGGCACCGAAACGCCGCGGGTCGACGGCGAGCATGTCGATGCCGGGCTCGCCCTCGGTGATCCATTCCGCGAGCTGCCAGCCCGAGCCGCCGGCGGCGGTGATGCCGAAGCTGTGGCCCTCGTTGAGCCACACGTTGCGCACTCCCCAGGCCGGCCCGATCAGCGGGCTGCCGTCGGGCGTGTAGGAGATCGGGCCGTTGACGATGTCCTTGATGCCGCAGTGCTCGAGTGCCGGCACGCGGCGCGTCGCCGCCTCAACGTGCGGCACGAGGCGGTCGAGGTCGCCCGGAAACAGGCTGCGGCCGAACCAGTCGGGCACACCGGCGGCAAAGCGCGCCGGCGCTCCCTTCTCGTACGGACCGAGGATCCAGCCCATGCGCTCCTCGCGCAGGTAGTAGGACTGGTCTGGTTCGCGCAGCACCGCGAGCTCGCGCCCGCCGCCCTGGCGATACTGCTTCAGCTCCGGAGACTCGTCATAGACGATGTACTGATGTTCGACGGGGATTGCCGGCACCTGCAGGCCGAGCAGCCGGCCGGTCTGGCGTGCATAGTTGCCGGTGGCGAATACCAGGTGCTCGGCGCGCACATCGCCCTGGCTGGTGTGGACCAGCCACTCGCCGCTCGCGGTGCGCTCGATCGCGCGCGCCTCAGTGTGCTCGTAGATATCCGCGCCACCGCTGCGGGCCCCTTTGCGCAGGGCCATCGTCAGGTCGGCCGGGGCGATGTGTCCGTCGTGCGGATGATACAGCGCGCCAATGATGCGCGGGGTGTCCCGGTCGTCGCCGAGCTCGAGGAGCGGCCACAGCTCCTTGACGCGCTGGGGGCTGATGATCTCGAAGGGCACGCCGATCGTATTGGCCGTGCCGCAGTACTTCTGGTACTCGTCCATGCGCTCGCGACAGGTGGCGAGGCGCAGGTTGCCGCTGACGTGGAAGCTCGTGTCCTGACCGGTCTCGGCCTGCAGCTTCTTGTAGAGGTCGACTGAGTGCTTGTGCAGCTGGCCGACCGTGTAGCTCATGTTAAAGAGCGGCAGCAGTCCGGCGGCGTGCCAGGTCGACCCGGCGGTGAGTTCGGTGCGCTCGATGAGCGCCACGTCGCGCCAGCCTTTCCGGGTCAGATGGTAGAGCGTGCTGACGCCGACCACGCCCCCGCCGATGACCAGTACCCGCACATGCGACTTCACGACTCGACCTCTCCACCGCTGGGGGGCGCGCCGCCAGTGTAATGGTGGGCGGCGGGCCGGGCGCTCCAATTGCGACCGCAGCTTGCCTCAAATGCTCCCGCGCGCGGCCTCCGCCAGGTAGTCCGCGACGTACGCCACGAAGGAGCGCCACACCTCGAGGCGGAATACTTCGGGACCGGTCCGCCACAGCACGACCTCCGCCTTGCCGAGGATCGTGCGCGTGCACATCCCGGCCGGGAAGGCGCCCAGATCGAGGTCGAGCGGACAGCCGCTGGCAAGCAGCACACTTGCCTGGGCGCCGGCCAGCTGCAATCCGACCTGGCGATGGCTGACCTCGACCCGCGAGTGATCAAGACTCCCGAGCCCCGCCGCCAGCGCGGAGTCGAGCTGCACGTCGGGCGGCGTGGCGAGCAGCAGCCACTCGTCCGGGCCCAGCCACAGCGCGGCCCGCTCGCCCGCGGTGGCGGCGCGGCACGGCTGCGTCGGCAGCGCCAGATCCAGCGCGCGCGCTGCGGCCGCGCGCACCTCCTCGGCTCCCCGCAGGATGACGCGTCGCGCTGCCGGCAGCGCCGTGAGCCAGGGCTGCTCGGCAAGCAGCACGGGGGAGCGCACGAGGGCAGGCTCACCCATGCAGCCGCGCTCCACTCGGATCGTAGAAGACGGGGCTTGCCACCTGTACCGGGAGCGTACCTCCCGGGGCGGGGACGTACAGCGTCTGGCCAGTGCGTGCGCGCCCACCCGACACCAGGCCGAGCGCGATCGAGCGACCCAGGACGGCGCTGAAATAGGAGGAGGTGACAAAGCCTAGCGGCCGCGCGGGGGAACTGGCGCCGTCCTGCGCCATCACCTGCGCGCCTTCCTCGAGCACGCGCTGCGGTTCGAGGGTGAGCAGCCCGACCAGCTGACGGCGCTCCGGGGCGCGCAGCGCCGCGCGGCTGAGGGAGCGACGGCCGAGAAAGTCGGGCTTCTTCTTGCCGATCGCCCAGCCGAGCCCCGCATCGTCGGGGGTCACGGTGCCGTCGGTGTCCTGACCGACGATGACGTAACCCTTCTCCGCCCGCAGCACGTGCATCGACTCGGTACCGTACGCGCACATGCCATAGGCACGGCCACGCTCCCACAGACGCTCCCAGAGTGAGAGCCCGAAGTCGGCCGGGACGTTGAGTTCGTAGCCGAGCTCCCCGGTGAAGCTCACGCGGAACAGCCGCAGCGGCACGCCGCCGATGAAACCGCTGGCGACGCTCATGTGCGGCAACGCCTCGCCGCCGAGCGGGATGTCGCTCAGGCCCTGCAGCACTTCGCGCGCACGCGGACCCTGCACCGCGAGGACTGCCCACTGCTCGGTGGTGGAGGTGAGCCAGACCTTCAATTCCGGCCACTCGGTCTGCAGGTAGTCTTCCATGAGTGCGAGGACGCGCGGCGCACCGCCGGTGGTGGTCGTGACGTGGAAGCGGTCCGCGGCCAGCCGGGCGATGACCCCGTCGTCGTAGATAAAGCCGTCATCGCGCAGCAGGACGCCGTAGCGGCAGCGACCGGGCTCGAGCGAGTCGAAGCTGTTGACGTACAGACGGTTGAGGAAGTTGACCGCGTCACGGCCGACCACCTCGATCTTGCCCAGCGTCGAGGCATCGAACAGCCCGCAGCCGGCGCGCACCGCGCGGCACTCGCGCGCGACCGCCGCGTGCAGGTCCTCGCCCGCGCGCGGGAAGTAACGGGCGCGCTTCCACAGGCCGACGTCCTCGAACACCGCACCCTGTGCCTCGGCCCAGGGATGCATGGGGGTGACGCGCACCGGGTCGAACAGCTCGCCCCGGGCCGTGCCGGCGAAGGCTCCGAAGCTCACCGGGTTGTAAGGCATGCGGAAGGTGGTCAGCCCGACCTCAGGGGGGCTGCTGCCGAGCACGCGCGCCACGATGCCGAGCGCGTTCAGGTTGGAGGTCTTGCCCTGGTCGGTCGCCATGCCGGTGGTGGTGTACCGCTTGACGTGCTCGATCGAGCGGAACCCTTCGCGTACGGCAAGGGCGAGATCCTTGCTGGTGACATCGTTCTGCCAGTCGACGAAAGCGCGGCCCCGGCCGTGCGGGCTGGCGGCATCCACCGCCGCGCCCGCGGGCTCCTCGGCCGGCGGCGCTGCGGCGGGCGGCGGACCGGGGCGCACGCCGTCGCGCGCGAGGGCGGCGCGCGCTGCGGCGGCCCCGGCCTCACGGCCATCGCGTAGCGCTGCATCGAGCGTGAGCACGCCGCGGCAGGCGCCCGCGCTGCGCACGCGCTCGCGGCTTTCGGCGGGGAGGAAGCATTGCAGTGCCCCACTCCAGCGCAGGTTGCCGCGCGCCTGCGAGTGCAGGTGCAGGCTCGGCGTATAGCCGCCGCTCATCAGCACCAGATCGCACGGCTGCAGCATGCGCACCGCCTGCCCGGCGCTGCGGCCCTCGAGTGCGATCGCCGTGACCCGTAGCCGCCCCTCGGTATGGCGCACCCGCGCGGCGTTCAGCACCGGGATGTCCTCCGCCAGCGCCCGCGCGGCAGCCTGCGGCTCAGGTCGGGTGTCGGCAATGCAGGCGACGTCGACTCCGGCCCGTGCCAGATCGAGCGCCGTCTGGTAGGCGGCATCGCAACCGGTGACGAGCACGGCGCGGGTGCCGGGCAGGACCGCGTACCGGTGCAGCCAGGTGCGGGCCGCGTCGGCGAGGATGATCCCCGGGCGGTCGTTGCCGGGAAAGACCAGCGGGCGCTCGATCGCCCCGCAGGCGAGCACGACCTCCCGCGCCCGGACCTGCCACTGTCGCTCGCGCGGCAGATCCGCCGGTGGATCGGCCAGGTGATCCGTGAGCCGCTCGTTGAGCGCGACGGCATTGTGCGGGAAATAGCCGAAGGCGGTGGTGCGCGTGAGCAGCCTGACGTTCGGCCGAACGCGCAGCCCCCGCAACTGCTCTTCTATCCATGCGTCGGCGGCAAAGCCACCGGGCCGCTCAGCGCCTGCCGGTGAGGCGGCGAGCAGCGAGCCGCCGGCCTCGCTCTGCTCGTCGCACAGGATGACCCGCGCGCCGAGCTCCGCGGCGGCTCCCGCGGCCGCGAGCCCGGCGGGTCCCGCGCCGACCACCAGCACATCGCAGTGCGCGAAGCGCGTGGCGTAGCGATCCGGGTCCGCAGCGCGCGGCGCGTGCCCGAGCCCGGCGGCGGCGCGGATGCGGGGCTCGTAGAGCGCCGCCCAGGCGCGGCGCGGCCACATGAAGGTCTTGTAGTAGAAGCCCGCGGGAATGAAGGGGGCGAGCAGATCGTTCAGCGCTCCGAGATCGAAGCGCAGTGAGGGCCAGCGATTCTGGCTCGAGGCGCGCAGCCCCTCGTACAGTTCGACCTGGGTCGCGCGCAGGTTCGGGGTACAGCGACCGGCATCGCGCCGCACCGTCACCAGCGCGTTCGGTTCCTCCACTCCCGCAGCGATGGGGCCGCGCGGGCGGTGGTACTTGAAGGAACGCCCCATGAGATGCACGCCGCCGGCGAGTAGCGCCGAGGCGAGCGTGTCGCCGGCGTAGCCGCGGTAGGTGCGGCCATCGAAGCTGAACTCCAGGCGGCGCGTGCGGTCGATGCGGCCGCCGGCGGTGAGGCGCAATGGCGCGTTCACGTATCCGCCAGTGGCGGCGGCGGCGCGCCGATCTTGTACGTGCCGAGGAAGTGATCGGTGCGCGTATCGCGCAGTGCATTGAAGAATCGGCCGCAGCCGCGGATGTGGCGCCAGCGCTCGGCATGCAGCCCGCGCGTATTGCGCCGGAAGTAGAGATAGTCCGCCCACGCCTCGTCGCTCGCTTCCGCCGGCCGCGCCGGCCGCGCCACGTGCGCCTGGCCGCCGTACGCGAATTCGGGCTCGGGTCGCTCGCCGCAGTAGGGGCAATCGATGAGCAGCATCGCGGTCAGTGCGCGACCGCAGCAGCGGCGGCCTCGTCGATGAGCGCACCGTCGCGGAAGCGCTCGAGCGTGAAGGGGGCGTTCAGGGGGTGCGGCTCGTCGCGCGCGATGGTCCAGGCGAAGACGTGTGCCGAGCCCGGGGTCGCCTTGAAGCCGCCGGTGCCCCAACCGCAGTTCACATACAGTCCCGGCACGGGCGTCTTGGCGATGATGGGGGAGCGGTCCGGCGTCACGTCCACGATGCCGCCCCAGCTGCGCAGCATGCGCAGGCGGCGAAACATCGGAAAGAGCTCGCAGATGGCCTCGAGGGCGTGGCTGGTGATGTGCAGGCCGCCCCGCTGCGTATAGGAGGTGTAGGCGTCGGTGCCGGCGCCGATGACCAGCTCGCCCTTGTCGGACTGGCTGATGTAGGCATGGATGGTGTTGGACATGACCACACACGGGAAGACCGGCTTCACCGGCTCGGACACCAGTGCCTGCAGGGGATAACTCTCAAGCGGCACCTTCACGCCGGCCATCTGCATGATGACGCTCGTGTGTCCGGCGGCGGCCACGCCGACCCGCGGCGCCCGGATCTCCCCGCGCGTCGTGCGCACTCCCTCGACCCGGCCGTCGGCCGCGCGCAGCACGCCGGTCACCTCGCAGTTCTCGATGATGTCGACGCCGAGCGCGTCGGCTGCGCGCGCGTACCCCCACGCCACCGCGTCGTGACGCGCGGTGCCCCCGCGGCGCTGCAGGGCGGCGCCGAGCACCGGGTAGCGGATGTCGCCTATGTTCAGGGGCGGACAGAAGGCCTTGGCCTGCTGCGGGGTCAGCCACTCGTTGTCCACGCCGGCCGCGCGGTTGGCGTGCACGTGGCGCTTGAAGACCTGGGCGTCGTGCACGGTATGCGCGAGCATCATCACCCCGCGGGGCGAGAACATCACGTTGTAGTTCAACGCCTGCGCGAGGTCCTGCCAGAACTTCAGAGCGTGGTCGTAGAGCGCCGCGCTTTCCGGGAACAGATAGTTCGAGCGGATGATGGTGGTGTTGCGGCCGGTGTTACCGCCGCCGATCCAGCCTTTTTCCAGCACCGCGACGTGGTGCATGCCGTGCTCGCGCGCCAGGTAGTACGCCGCGCCGAGCCCATGACCACCGCCGCCGACGATCAGCGCATCGTAGGCAGGGCGCGGTTGCGCCTTGCGCCACTGCGGTTGCCAGCTGCGCTGCCCCTGCAGGGCGCGCAGCAGCAGGGCGAGGCCGGAGAAGGGTTGCATCGGGTGCTGAGGTTATGGCGGGAGCAAGAGCGCCGCGGCGGGCGCATCATGCGCGCCGCGTGCCGACGCTACGTGCACCCGCGCGCCCAGGGACTTGAACGCAGGCGACATCGCCCGCGCGCGGCATTCAGTGAACGGGAGCGGTCTCCTCGGGTGCGACGCAGTCGTACAGCGTCGTGCCATCGACGCGCTTCGCCTCGGCGTGCTGGCCGTGCGCGGCGCACTGCGCCTCGGCCTGATCGAGCGCACGCACTTCGTTCTCGCGCGTGGCGTCTGTACGCACCGGCGGCGGCGCGGAGGGGTTATCGACCGGCGGCGCCCCGGTGGCGCAGCCGGCGAGCGCGATGAGGATGAGCGCGGGGAGGGCTTTCATTTCACGGCTCCTGAGCATTCAGGCGACAGGTACGGCGCTGGCCGCGGACTTGATGGCGGTGTTGGGGTTCACGTGACGCACGAACTCTGCCACGTAGTCATCGGCCGGCCGCTCGACAATGTCGCGTCCGGTACCGGTCTGCACGATGCGTCCGCCTTCCATGATCGTCACGCGGTCGCCCAGCTTCAACGCCTCATCGAGGTCGTGGCTGACGAAGAGGATGGTCTTGCGGACTCGCTCCTGCAACGCCAGGAGCTCGTCCTGCAGCTTGCGGCGAATGAGCGGATCGAGGGCAGAAAATGGCTCATCCATGAGCAGAATGTCTGCCTCGGTGGCGAAGGCCCGTGCCAGCCCGACACGCTGCTGCATACCGCCAGATAACTCGCTCGTGTAGCGGTCCGCCCACTGGGACAGCCCGACGAGCTCGAGCTGGCGGGCGACGATCTCGCGGCGACGCGCCGGCGGATCACCCCGCAGCTCCAGGCCGAAACCGACGTTATCGCGTACGGTCCGCCAGGGCAGCAGCCCGAACTGCTGGAAGACCATGGCGATGCGGTGGCGGCGGATGCGCCGCAGCATCTGGGGGTCGCAGCTCGCGCCGATGTCCACGATCCGCTCGCCGTCGGCGACCAGCACCTGTCCGCGGGTGACCCGGTTCAGGCCATTGGCGGCGCGCAGCAACGTCGACTTGCCCGAGCCGGAGAGCCCCATGAGGACCGAGATTTCCCCGCGCGCGACGCTGAGCGTCGCGTTGGCGACGCCCACCACCACCCCGGTGCGCTCCGCGATCTCGCTGCGCGTGCCTCCGGCATCGAGTGCGGCGAGCGCCTGCTGCAGGGCGTTCGCATGCGCGCGCCGCCCGGGCTTGGAGCAGAAGAGAATGTCGACGGACTTAAATTCCAGCGCGCTCACGGGGTCGGCGTCTCACCGGGTCGACGCGCAGCTCTCCTCACACTCGGTGCGCTCCCGCGGGACACGCACGCTTGACCGGCGGGCGCACCAGATCCATGATTCTTTTCCGCCTTGAATAGCCGTTTAACGAGGCCGGTGTCAAGGCGGAAGCACGGCCAAGCCAATGAGCCGTAAGGAACTATAAGCGCAGCCCGCGACGGGGGTCGGGGCCAGTCTCTCTGCCCCGTCGCCCGACATCGGAGCGAAGTATTGAACAGGCACTCAACCCCGACACGTGAGGCGGCAGGCCGGCGCGGCGGCCCAGCCCGCGAGGAGGGGGATGAGGCACGACGCACGCAGCTGGTCGAAGTCACGATCGACAGTCTGGCGGAAGTGGGTTACGTCGGCACGACTTTGGTGGAGATTGCGCGCCGGGCAGCGGTGTCCCCCGGGCTCGTCGCCCATTACTTCGGCGACAAGGATGGGCTCCTCGAGGCGGCTTTTCGCACCTTGGCCCGCCCCCTGGCGGCGCGGGTGCGGGCGCGGCTCGCGCTTGCGCACACGCCGCGGGAGCGCGTGCAGGCCGTCATCGACATCAATCTCGCGCCGGAGGAGTTCGACCGCCGCACCGGCACCGCCTGGCTCGCCTTCTGGGGGCAGGTACTGCACGTGCGCGGTCTCAAGCGGGTGCAGACCGCGTATCAGAAGCGGATGCTTTCCAACCTGCGCAGCGATTTGCGGCAGATGATCCCGGGTGACGAGGCGCGCAGCCTCGCGGCGATGATCGCCGCGATGATCGACGGGGTCTGGCTGCGCGCGGCGCTCTCGCAATGGCAAGAGGCCGACAGCGAGAGCGCCCGCGCGCTACTGACCGCCTTTGTCGAGGGGCGCCTGCAGGAATTGAGCGCGCGCGGTGCCAACCTGCGCCCGGCCGCCCCTGCCACGACGGGCGCGGCGACATTCCGCGTCCTGAATCCGGCGAGCGGCGAGCTGCTGGCGCAGATCGCGGTCGATGGTCCGGCGCAGGTCGATGCAGCCGTGGCCCGAGCTCAGCTGGCGCAGCGGGAGTGGGCGGCGCTGACCGGTGCGGAGCGCGGCCGCATACTGCAACGCGCGGCGCGGCTGCTGCGCGAGCGCAATGATGAGCTGGCGCGGCTCGAGACCGAGAATACCGGCAAACCGATCCAGGAGACGCGCGCGGTCGATGTGCTCTCGGGCGCGGAATGCCTGGAGTACTTCGCCGGCATGGCGGCGGGACTCGCCGGCGAGCACCTGGACCTCGGGCGGCAGGCCTTCGGCTACACCCGCCGCGAGCCGCTGGGAGTCGTCGCCGGCATCGGCGCGTGGAACTATCCGCTGCAGATCGCCTGCTGGAAATCTGCCCCGGCGCTCGCCTGCGGCAACGCCATGATCTTCAAGCCCGCCGAGCTGACCCCGCTCACCGCGCTCAAGCTCGAAGAGGTCTACCAGGCGGCCGGAGTGCCAGCGGGCGTGTTCCAGATCGTGCAGGGCCTCGCTCCCACCGGACGGCTGCTCACCCGCCACCCGCAGATCCGCAAGGTGTCGCTAACCGGCGAGGTGGGCACCGGCAAGGCGGTCATGGCCGATGCCGCGAGCTCGCTCAAGCAGGTGACGCTGGAACTTGGTGGCAAGTCGCCGCTGATCATCTTCGAGGACGCGCGGCTTGAGAACGCTGTGGCCGGCGCCTTGCTCGGTAACTTCTACTCGGCGGGCGAGGTCTGCTCGAATGGAACGCGGGTGTTCGTGCACCGCAGCCTGCACGCGGCCTTCATCGAGCGGCTGCGCGCGCGCGTGGCCGCCCTGCGCATCGGCGATCCACTCGACCCCCAGACTCAGGTGGGTGCCCTGATCTCGCGCGAGCACATGGAGAAGGTGCTCGGCTTCATTGCTCGCGGCAGGGCCCAGGGAGCACGCCTGGTGTGCGGTGGCAGCCGGGTGACGCACGGCGGTCTCGGGCGTGGCTTTTTCGTCGCGCCGACCGTATTCGATGGCTGCCGGGACGACATGGACATCGTGCGCCAGGAAATCTTCGGACCGGTCATGTCGGTGCTCGAGTTCGACGAAGAGGAGGAGGTCATCGCCCGTGCCAACGCCACCGAGTTCGGTCTCTCGGCGGCGGTATTCACGCAAGATCTGACCCGCGCGCATCGCGTCATCGCGCGCCTCGAGGCGGGCACCTGCTGGATCAACCACTACAACGTGACGCCGATCGAGCTGCCGTTTGGTGGCGTCAAGTTCTCGGGCCTCGGGCGCGAGAACGGGCGCGCGGCGCTCGAGCACTACACCCAGCTCAAGAGCGTCTACGTGGCCATGCGCGACATCGAGTCACCCTACTGAGCCGTGTCCGGGCAGGAGACATTCGACTACATCATCGTCGGCGCCGGCTCGGCGGGCTGCGTGCTGGCGGACCGCCTCAGTGAGGACGGCTCGAATCGGGTACTCCTGCTCGAGTACGGCGGCTCCGACCGCGCGGTGTGGATCCAGATGCCGAGTGCGCTGTCGATACCCATGAACATGGCGCGCTACGACTGGCGCTACTACACCGAGCCCGAGCCGTACCTCGACAAGCGCCGTCTGCATACCCCGCGCGGCAAGGTGCTCGGCGGGTCATCCTCGATCAATGGCCTCGTGTACGTGCGCGGCAACGCCCTCGACTTCGACGGCTGGGAGGCACTCGGCGCCAGCGGATGGAGCTACGCGGACGTGCTGCCCTACTTTAAGCGCGCCGAACGGCGTGCCGAGGGCGCCGACGCGTACCGGGGCGGGGAGGGCAAGCTCGCCACGCGGCGCGGATCAATGGCCAACCCGCTGCATCGCGCCTGGCTCGAGGCCGGTCAGCAGGCTGGCTACCCGCTCAGCGCTGACATGAATGGCTATCAGCAGGAGGGCTTCGCGCCGATGGACATGACCGTCGGGGCGGGGCGGCGCTGCAGCGCCGCGAACGCCTACCTGCGGCCGGCGCTGCGACGCCCCAACCTGAGCGTGCGTACCCACGCGCTGGCAACGCGGGTACTGTTCGAGGGCCGCCGCGCGGTCGGAGTGCATTACCGGCGCGGCGAAGTGCGGCACGAGGTACGGGCGCAGCGCGAGGTCATCCTCAGTGCGGGGCCCATCAACTCGCCGCAGCTGCTGAAGCTGTCGGGCATCGGTCCGGCCGAGGAGCTCTACGAGTTCGGCATTGAGGTCCTGCAGGATCTGCCCGGGGTGGGCGACAACCTGCAGGATCATCTCGAGGTGTACTTCCAGATCGCCTCGCGCGAGCCCATAACCCTGTACCGTGACACCTCGCTGCTCCGGCGCCTGGCGATCGGGGCGCGCTGGCTGCTGCGCCACGACGGGCTGGGCGCCACCAACCACTTTGAGACCGGCGGTTTCATCCGCAGCCGCGCCGGCGTCCCCTATCCGGACGTGCAATTCCACTTCCTGCCGCTCGCGGTCAGTTATGACGGAAGCGCGCTGGCACACGAGCACGGCTTCCAGGCGCACGTCGGCCCGATGCGCTCACGCAGCACCGGCTGGGTGCGGCTGCGCTCGACCGACGGGCGCGACAAACCGCGCATCCGCTTCAACTACATGTCGCGCGAGGAAGACCGCATCGAGATGCGGGCCGCCGTGCGTCTGACGCGCGAGATCTTCGCCCAGCGGGCTTTCGACCGCTTTCGCGGCCGGGAGATCTCGCCCGGGGCGGAGGTGACCAGTGACGAGCAGATTGATGCCTTCGTGCGCGCCAAGGCCGAGAGTGCCTACCACCCCTCCTGTACCTGCCGCATGGGACGCAGCGAAGCACGCGACACGGTGGTGGATGCGCAGGCACGCGTCATCGGCGTCGAGGCGCTGCGCGTGGTCGATTCCTCGATCATGCCGGCCATCACCACCGGCAACCTGAACGCGCCGACCATCATGCTGGCGGAAAAGGCAGCGGATCACATCCGCGGGCGTGGCCTGCTGCCGCGCGCCTCAGTGCCCGTCTACCAGGCGCCCGACTGGCAGAGCACCCAGCGCTAACGGCCGCACCCGCGCACCGCGGGGGCCTGACTCAGAAGCTGTAGCCGACGTTGGCCGTGATGACCCGCGGCCGCAGCGGTGTCTGCGCGACGATGAACTGCTGCGTGCTGATGAACACGCTGCTGTTGGAATTGCTGAGGTTCTCGCCCACCAGGTCGAAGTACCAGGCGTCCTTCGCCACGCCGATCGAGGCCGAGTAGGTGGAGTAGGCGGGATTCTCGAAACGCAGCCGTCCGGTCGTCAGGCCCGCCTGCGCAAGACTCGGGTTCTGCCCAGCCTGGGTGAAGGAGTGCGCGTTGTGAGTCGCGCCCGCCTGCACGTGCGCGGTATAGCCGCTCGGCAGCGCCCACTCGTAGCGTGCCCGCAGGCTGAACTCCAGCGGCGGAGTGTTGGCCGGCGGAAAGCCCGTGGCGCCGAAGGGGTTACTGAATGGATTGCAGTTGTGGCCGGTGAGATCGCAGAACTCGGTGATGGGCTTGCCGAAGTTGACGCTGGCCGGATTGTTGACGAGCAGCTGTGGTGAGTTGGTCTGCTCGCGGTGGTAGTTCCAGGTCGCCGCGCCCTGCACCGTGAGACCGGCCACGGGGCGAGCCGCAAAGGAGGTCTCGATGCCCTTGATCAGGAAATTCTGGCCGTTGGTGTTGAAAAAGATGTTGCCGGTGAGACCCGGATTGAAGAATGCGACCTGCGCGTTGTCCCAGTTCTCCTGGTACCACGCGCCGTTCCACTGCAGGCGGTGGTCCCAGAACTCGGTCTTCCAGCCCACCTCGTTGTTGGTCAGCTTGTCGGACTGGTAGGCCGCCGGCACGGCGTACTGCTGCACCGCGTCGGGTCCATAGGCGTAGTACTTCACCAGCAGCTGGCCGGTCTTCGGGTCGGTCAACGCGTAATAGTGGTTCTGATTAAACCCGCCGGGGCGGAAGCCCTGCGAGAAGGTGTAGTAGACCATGGCGTCGGGCGTGACGTGCCAGGTCAGGTTGGCCCGGCTCTTCCAGCCGGACTCGGTGTCCTGCAGATTGTCCGCATCGAGGTTATAGCTGTAGAAGCCGCTGTGACAGCCACCGGGCTGGACGCCCTTCTCGAAGCAGCCGAAGGAGGAGATGACGCTGCCCTTGGAGTAATTCTGGAAGCGGAAATGACGGGTGCCGGCGGTGACCGTGAGTACCTTCGGGACCAGATCGAAGTCGAACGAGGCGAAGAACGCGGTCTGCTTGGTGTCGCGCACCGTGTCCTGATAGAAGGAGCTGTTCGGCGTTTGCACGCCGGGGTTCTGCACGGTGGTGCCGGGGAACGTGCCGATGTCGGAAAAGCAGCCGGTGTCGCCGTTACCCGGGGTACCCGGCGGCGCGTTTGTCGTGCAGGACGGCACCGTGCGATAGCGCCAGTCAGTCTGGTCGTAGAGCTTGTTGTCCTCCCAGAAGGCCCCGGCAATCGCCCGCAGGCGCCAGTCGTCCGGCGTCGAGAGACGCAGCTCGTGCTGCTGATGGAGGTTGCGCTCCACCGAGTGCCACATTGAGCTCGGCGAATAACAGGTCGCGGTCAGCGAGGCGTCGTAGCCGCTGCCGGGGCCGAAACACTGGTAGTAATCCGAATAAACACCGCGCGCATAGTTGGTGTAGTCCCCGACCTGCTCAACGTTACGTACCAGGTAGCCGCCGGTGTACACGGCCTTCAGGCTCCCGAGCCGGCCATTGAGCGTCCAGGCGGTATTCTCGAAACGATCCTTGTCGAAGGCGGTATTGAACAGAGTGACTTCCAGCGGCGCGAGCGGTGCACCGTCGGACGCATTGGGCTGCTGATAGAACACTCCGCGCGAGTCCATGTCCTGGTAGCTCTGCGTGACCAGCAGGTCCCAGTCCTCGTTGAACTTGTACAGGGCCTCGAGGCGCACCCCCTCGTAGGTCACGGGATTGATCGCGCGCGCCGTGGTTCCCGCGTTGTTGATCACCGGGCTGTTGGGCGGCACGCAGAAGCCGGGGTGCGGCTGCGGGCTCGGTGCCTCGCCATCCGGGCAGACCGCTCCGGTGGCGGGGAAGTTCGCGTAGTGGATACCGACGTCGGTGGTGCGGCGCGTGAAGGTGGCGGGTACGTTGTCGATGTAGCCCCCGCGCCGGTCGTCGTAGATCACTCCACGCAGCGCCAGTGCGCCGGGGATGAGCGGCAGATTGAGCACCGCCTGCACGTCGGTGTTGGGGTCGCCGTGGGCGGTGACGCCGTACCCGCCTTTGACGCTGCCTTCCACCACGTCAAGCTTCGGCAGATTGGTGATGTAGCGGATGACCCCCGCTTCAGCACCCGCGCCATACAGCGTGCCTTGTGGGCCTTCCAGCACCTCGATCCGATTCAGGTCAGCCGCGTACACGTCGAGGTTGCGGTTCGGCAGCTGCACGGATTGGTTGTCGAGATAGATCGCCACGTTAGGCCACAGGCCGGTGGAGCCGCTGCCCTGGCTCGGCTGCGCACCGGCGCTCAGCCCACGCATGAACACCTCGTTCTGTCCGGGGCCGTTGTTTGCCGTGGTTACGCTCGGCAGGTACTTGAGATAGTCATCGAGAGTTACGACGTTGAGCTGCTGCAGGGTCTGGGCCGTGAACGCCTGCATGGCGATCGGCACGTTCTGCATCGTCTCCGTGCGGCGCTGCGCGGTGACGGTGACCTCCTCGAGCACTTCCGCAGCGGGCTGCGATGCCGCCTCGTTCGTCTGTGCCCAGGCGACGGACAAACCGCTGGCGGAGACGGTGCCGAGGATGCTGGCCACCGCACAGGAAATCTTGGAGTTCATGCTGATCCCTTCCGAAATGCCCCCGGCCTGCGCCGGGTTTTATGCGTCTGCGGCCGGCCTGATCCGTCAACCGGCGGCCGGTTCACGCTCACTCGAACACGCGGGCCCGGGCGACGTCCCCGCCGGCTGCACGCGGCGGCTGCAGTCGCCGGGTCGAGGGCGATAGCCCATAGGCGTCCTTGAACTGCCGAGAGAAGTGCGCGCAGTCGGCGAAGCCTGCCTCATTGGCGATATCGGTGACCGAGCGGTCGGTGTTCTCGATAAGCCAGTTGGCATAGCGCATCCGCAGCTGCCGATACAGCGAGGCGGGGCCCATACCGACGTGCTGGCGGCACAGCCGCTCGAGCTGTCGGGCCGACAGGCCCAGCTCTGCCGCCACGGCCGCGACCGCGATGGGGCGGGCGAGGTTCTGCTCCATGAGCAGCAGCGCCCGGCGCACGCGCGGCTCCG
>JAFAPI010000089.1 GCA_019247195.1 Gammaproteobacteria bacterium | reverse complement strand
GCTCGGCGGGGCGGTAGCGCGCCTGCTCGGCCCAGGCCTGACCCGCTTCATCGAGCTCGGGGATGCCGGAGGAGCGGTAGATCGCGACCGACTCCGCACAGCCGCTGGCAGACACGTGCGCCTCAAGGATCACCGTGCCTTCGAGGTCGGCGCGCTTGATGGCGGGCGGGTACCAGGTCTCAGCCGCCTCGTTGCCGGGGGCCAGCGCCGGCACGGCGCGGCCTGAGGTCTCCGCCACCGGGGCGGGGCAGGCGCTGGCGCGCGGGCGCGGCAGCGCCAGATCGCCGTGCGCGATGCGCGCCTGGCCGGCGAGTTCGGCCAGTTGCTCGCCCACCTCGTTGTAAGCGTCGATGACCTGGACCGAGCGCTGGATGAGCTGTTCGCCCACCTCGCGCTCTGCGGCATCGCCCTCGACGTCGAGGGCACGACGGACGGCATTCTCCAGGGCGGCGCGCTCGCCGTTCAGCCGCTCGCGGGCGCGATCCCGGTCCGTCGGGGCAAGCGCCGCGCCCACCGCCTCGATGCGCGCCTCGTGGGGCTGCAGCAGGAGGGTCAGACTCACGAAGTGCTGCAGGACGCCGACCAGATAGATCTCGTGGGTCACGCACCGCCGCGCCTCCTCGAGGGCGCGGGCCGCCTCGCGCGCGTCCTGGCCGCGGACCCGCGCCGCGAGTGAGGCCAGCCGGGCCTGAACGGGAGCGCTGAGCAGGTGCGTCTCGAGCTCGCGCGCCGCGCCGCGCGCGTGACTCTCGGGCAGCTGCTCGATGTTGGCGTAGAGAGTCCAGTCGAAGCGGTGCAGCTGGTCGATCGCCGCGTCGATCTCCTCCGCGCTCGTCACCGGCGGCTGCGGCGGACGGGGCAGCGAAAGGCCGTACTTGGCCAGCGCGGGGACTGCCGCAAGCAGCAGCGCGGCGACGCAGGGCGCGAACCGCTTCACCTACTCCAGGTCCCGGAAACTCTTGCCGAGCCGGGCCCGCATGTCCTCGAGGTCCCGCGGCAGGAGCGAGTGCTCGGTGTTGTAGACCAGCTCGTAGAGCGGGCGCGTGCCGTCGCCCGCGAGGCCGTCGGGTCCTGCGACGGTGCGGACCCAGAAGGCCTTGAGCGCATCGTCGTGTCCCGGCCGGCCGTTGAAATCGGCGTCACGCCGGAGCATGTGATCCCAGCGGTCGCGGCGCTCGCGGCTCGCGTCCTCGGCGGGCTTGGCCTGACGGTAGGCCGCCATGAAGGTGTTGCGGCCGCGCTCCTCGTGCAGCACCACCCCGCCGACGTCCCACGCCAGGCTGCCCTTGTCCAGCAGGTACGTCATCTCCAGGGTCAGCACACTCTGCGGCGTCACGGCGAGGATGCCGGTGCTGTCGAGCTGCAGGCGCGGCGACTCCAGGCGCAGGCCCTTGCCCGGATCGAACTTGAAGTGCATGCCCTCGAACACCGCCGGGCGCAGCTCCGGGCGGGCGAGGA
Organism: Gammaproteobacteria bacterium; assembly: GCA_019247195.1. GTDB lineage: Bacteria > Pseudomonadota > Gammaproteobacteria > Steroidobacterales > Steroidobacteraceae > 13-2-20CM-66-19. Next base: position 3,779 of record JAFAPI010000089.1, on the reverse strand, counting down.
AGCCCTGCCACTGGGCGATCGAGCCGGTGTAGGAGAGGTAGAGGTAGTCCGCCACGAATTTCAGGCTCTCGGCGCGCACCGCCTCGAGCCCGCTCGGGCCGAAGGACAACAGGCCGACGTAGCCATCGGGCGTCGGCAGCGCCAGCGCATGCAGGTACGCATCGAAGTAGCCGAGCGAGTACACGCGCAGCTGCCATTGGCGCCCGAAGCGATCGCGGAAGGCGCTCTCGCGTACCGCCGGACCGAGCGAGGTGATGCGTACCGGCTGCGGGCCGACCGCGCGCGGCAGGTTGATGTTCTTCAGCACCAGATCGAACATCTCCTTGCTGTCGCGGTAGTGCCTCTCCTCGAAGGCGTTGCCGGGGTACTGCACGCGAAAGAACGTGAACTGCCCCTGGTGGCCGCAGTGCCACACCCGACCGTCACCGGGCAGATCGGTCGCCTCTCCGGGGCAGCCCTGCACCTCCCAGGTGCCATCCTCGGCCTGGGCGAGCATCGCGGGGTCTTCGGAGCTGTAGAGGTTGGCGAGCACGGTGGCCGAGCGTCCCTTGGGGAAGAGCGTGTCGGCGAGGGAGGCGGTGAGGCGCGCCTGCTGCTCGCGCGAGTAGCGCAGGATGGCCGCCTGCACGCGCTGGGAAAACTCGGCAAAGGGCAGCGGCAGCGGGAAGCTGTCCTTGAACTCCGCGACGATGGTGCCCTCCAGGAGCTTGGGCATGCCGAAGGACTCGCGCCGCTCGAGCACGGCGCGCTGCTCGGAGCCCTTGAGCACGAGCTCGATGGGCAGCGCGTAGTTGAGGTTCTCGCCCGGGGACTTGGCGGCGACGACACCGATCACGTTGCCCTGCGCATCGAGCAGCGGCCCGCCGCTGTTGCCGGGTGAGGCGGCCGCGGAGAAGCGCAGCCACTTCCATTTGCCGTCCTGGGCTTCGGGCGTCATCGAGGTCATGAGTCCGTCGCGGATCACCACCCCCTCCCCGAGCGCGTTGCCGACCGCGAGCACCGGCTCGTCGATCGCCGCGGTGGTGCGCGTGGGCAGGGGCACGGCCGGCGGCGTGCCTTGCACGCTGAACACCACGAAGTCCTCGTGGAGCGAGAACTTCAGCACCCGGTCCACGGGGTACACCTTGCCCTCCCCGTCGCGGATCGCGGGTACGCCGAACTGGCTGCCGATGCCGGCGAGCATGACGTGGCCGGCGGTGACGAAGGTGCCGGGGGCGATCGAGAACGCGGTGCCGATCGACCAGTACTTGTCGTTGCGCTCCTGGAAGGGAATGAGCTCGAGCGGCAACGGCTTCTCGTAGGTGACGGTCTCGTGCTCGGGCTTCTTCAGCACCACCTCGAAGGTCGCAGCGCGCACCTGTTTCTGCAGCTCCGGTGTGAGCGGGCTTGGCGCGGCGGGAGCTGCGCCGGCGAGGGCGAGCAGGAGCAGCAGCGCCGCGGCAGCGGGCGCGCCGCGGGCATGGGGGCGATGAGGGTTTGGCATGCGGTCGCTGCGGCCCGCCGGGCGGGTTGTTCTTGTGGGGCAGGCCGTAGAATAGTCGAGTCGGCCGCGCCCCACCATCCGCGACATGGATCGCTACGACCTCACGCGCTTCGTCACCGCACAGGAGCACTGTTACGCGCAGGTGTGCGCCGAGCTGACCGCGGGCGAGAAGCGCAGCCACTGGATGTGGTTCATATTTCCGCAGCTGCGCGGCCTCGGCCGCTCGGCCACCGCGCAGCACTACGCGCTCGAGGATCTCAGCGAGGCGCGCGCCTACCTGGCGCACCCGCTACTGGGACCGCGACTGCGCGAGTGCACGGCGCTGACCCTCGCCGCGCAACGCCCGCCCGAGCGGCTGTTTGGCTACCCCGACCACCTCAAGTACCACTCCAGCATGACGCTGTTCGCGCGCGCCGGCGGCGACTCCGATCCGTTCCGGGGCGCGCTCGCGCAGTACTTTGGCGGTGCGGAGGATGCGGCGACGCTGCGCCTGCTGCGCGCCGCGGAGCCGCCCGATGATCGCTAGCCGCGCGGCTTGCGGAATCTCAGGATGAACTGATCGGTGTGCCCGCGCAGCGGACCCTCGAACACCTTGTCGGTGTGCGGATCGTCCGGGTTGTGCAGCACGTTGCTCTCGGCCTCGAACTTGAAGCCGGCCGACTCCACCTCGGCCCGCACGGCGTCCTTGTCGATGCGATGCAGGGTACCGGTGTCGCGGAACTGCGAGCCCGGCGCGGCGGCATGATCGAGCACGATGAAGGTGCCGCCCGGATTCAGGGAATCGAACACCGCCTTGTCGAAGGCGGCGACGTCCAGGCCGGAGATGTTGTGCAGGTCGTGGTAGTTCTGCGAGGTCCACACCAGGTCCACCGGCTCCGGCAGCCGGAACTCGCGCATGTTGACGGTGAGGACGCTGACGTTGCCGTAATGGGTCTTGTCATCCACGATCGGCTGCAGCCGCGCCGCCGGCGCCGGTGCATCGGCCGGGGCCTCGGGTCGCTTCGGCGTCGCGACCGCGTACACCTTGCCGTGGGGGCCGACGGCGACGCTCAGGATGCGCGTGAAGTAACCACCCCCGGGGAGCAGCTCGGCCACGTGCATGCCGGGCTTGACGCCCGCGAAGGCGAGGCTCTCGCCGGGCTTGCGGTCGGCGTCGCGTGCGGTGTCGGCACTCGGGCGCGCCTTGTCCGCGACCGCGGCGGCGATGTTGGGCGGAATGCTCTCGATGCTCTGCGCGAGCGCGGCCAGGCTCGTCAGCGCGAGCGCAGCGCCCAGGATGAGGTAGCGCATGGGACTCTCCGGGGGGTGAAGGACGCGAACCAACACTGTAGCAGGAGTGCACCGCGCGCTGATGCGGGAACGACGCCCTCGCCCACCTGTCGGACCCCGCCGACTTTTCTTCGCACCGAAGAAATCCCCGCGACACAACATGCGCGCGGAGGTCCGCTTCCTTTACCGGCATGGACGCGAGCCCGTGGCTCCGCTCAAGACGATGGCCGGCTTCACGACCCGATGGGAAAAAAAAGGCCGGCGGTGCACACCGCCGGCCCGTTGCACTGGCCGCGCAGGCCTAGCCGGCCGCGCTCTCCGACTCCTCGCCGACGCTCGCCTCTTCGGTGTCGGGCAGGCCGCCACCCACGTCCATGAAGCTGCGCCGCTCGGTGGTCTCGAGCTTGCGCCGCCGCGAGGCGTGGGCCGCGAAGCCCGTTCCCGCCGGGATGAGCCGGCCGACGATCACGTTCTCCTTCAGGCCGCGCAGGTCGTCCTTCAGGCCGCGCACCGCGGCCTCGGTGAGCACGCGCGTGGTCTCCTGGAATGAGGCCGCGGAGATGAACGACTCGGTGGCGAGCGAGGCCTTGGTGATGCCGAGCAGCACGGGCTGCAGCCGCGCCGCCGCCTTGCCGTCGCTCTTGGCCCGGTCGTTGATGTCGAGCGCGCGCGCCCGGTCCAGCTGCTCCCCGCGCAGCAGCGCGGTCTCGCCCGCCTCCTGCACCTCGGTCTTGCGCAGCATCTGCCGGATGATCACCTCGATGTGCTTGTCGTTGATCTTCACGCCCTGCAGACGGTAGACGTCCTGGATCTCGCGCACCAGGTAGTTCGCGAGCGCCTCGACGCCCTGCAGCCGCAGGATGTCGTGCGGGTTCGGCTCGCCGTCGGCGATGACCTCACCGCGCTCGACCGTCTCGCCTTCGAAGACGTTGAGCTGGCGCCACTTCGGGATCAGCTCCTCGTACTTCTCGCCGTCGTCGGAGGTGATGATCAGGCGCCGCTTGCCCTTGGTCTCCTTGCCGAAGCT
>JAFAPI010000103.1 GCA_019247195.1 Gammaproteobacteria bacterium | reverse complement strand
TGCCGGTAGAGCCGCTCGATCTGCGCCGGGAGGATGCGCCCGGTGGAGAGCTCGGGCAGCGCCTGCAGCGGGAAGAAGTCCACCGCGTCGGTCTCGTCGCTGGGCGAGGCTGCCCCGCCCTGCAGTTCGCACAGGAACATGAGCTTGTAGATATGGTGCACCCCCGGGGGGTGCGGGTGCCGGCTCTTGTCGATGACCGCCGCGAGCTTCACCGGCCGAACCGTAAAACCGGACTCCTCGCGTACCTCGCGCACGACTGCGCCTGAGGGAGAGTCGTTCACGTCGACCCAGCCTCCCGGCACCGTCCAGCGCCCATCGCTTCGTTCGCGCACCAACAGCACCTCGGCGTCGCGGAACACCGCGCCGCGCACGTCCACCTTGGGCGTCGCGTAGCCGTGCTCGCCGCGCCACAAGTCGGCGGTGGCGTGGGCGGGCGCGCCCAGCTCAGTCTGCAGCACGCGTTGCGCGAGCGCCTGCAGCTTGTCGTAGCGCTCGCGGTCATACGGGTCACGGGTGAAGGCGAGCCCGGTCTGCGCGAGGGCCTGTACCTCGCGGGCCCAGGCGAGGAGCGTCGCGGTGTGACCGGGCGCGCTCACGGACGTGCAGGGGCGCGGTGTTCGCGGCGGATGACGAGTTTCAGCGCCGACCACGTGGCATCGATGGCGCACACCTTCACGTCCACCAGCTGCAGGGGCAGCGCGAGCGCGCGCACCCGGTCCTCCGTCAGCTCACTGGCCATCCCGGAGCTCTTTTTCGGCCAGCTGACCCAGATCGCCGCATCCGGTCGCATGGTACCGCGGGTGTCCGTGAGCCAACGCTCGAGCTCGGCGTGGCGCGTGACGAACAGATGCAGCAGGTCGGTGTGCGCATCGAAGGTGCGGCCGAGCCGCACCCCGGCGGGCAGCGCCACCAGGCGTCGATAGTTCAGCGGCGCGCCGCTGACGCACAGCCGCTGGCCGGGGGCGATGCCGAGCTTCCGGGCGAGCGGGGTTCCGGAGTAGCCGCTCGCGCTGGCCGCGCCCTTGGCCTGGGCCATGATCGCTCAGAGGTTGCGGATGAGGGCGTCGGCGAAGGCGCTGGTCGGTACCTCGCGTGCCCCCTCCATCAGGCGTGCGAAGTCGTAGGTCACGAGCTTCTCGCCGATGGTTCGGTCCATGGCGCTGATGATCGCGTCCGCGGCCTCCACCCAGCCCAGGTAGCGGAACATCATCTCGCCGGAGAGGATCACCGAGCCGGGATTGACCTTGTCGAGGTTGGCGTACTTCGGGGCCGTACCGTGCGTCGCCTCGAACACCGCATGCCCGCTCAGGTAGTTGATGTTGCCGCCGGGCGCGATGCCAATGCCGCCCACCTGGGCCGCGAGCGCATCCGAGAGGTAGTCCCCATTCAGGTTGGGTGTGGCGATCACGTCGAACTCGTCCGGTCGCGTCAGCACCTGCTGCAGCGTGATGTCGGCGATCGCATCCTTGATGAGGACACGGCCGGCCTTGCGGGCGCCATCCATCTCGGCGTTGGCCTCCTTCTCCCCGCGCGCCGCCTTGCTGCGCTCCCACTGCTCCCAGGTGTAGACCTGCGAGGCGAACTCGCGCTCGGCGAGCTGATAGCCCCAGTTGCGGAACGCCCCCTCGGTGAATTTCTGGATGTTGCCCTTATGGACGATGGTCACGCTGCGGCGCTTGTTGCGCACCGCATAATCGATCGCCGCGCGGATCAGCCGCTCGGTGCCCTCGCGCGAGATCGGCTTGATGCCGATCCCGGAGCTCTCCGGGAAGCGGATCTTGGCGTAGGCCTTGGGGAAGGCCTGGCGGAACAGCTCGAGGAACTTGCCGCACTCGGGCGTACCCGCCTCGAACTCGATGCCGGCGTAGATGTCCTCGGTGTTCTCGCGGAAGATCACCATGTCGACCTTCTCGGGGTGGCGCACCGGCGAGGGCACCCCCTTGAACCAGCGCACCGGACGCACGCACGCGTAGAGATCGAGCATCTGCCGCAGCGCTACGTTCAGCGAGCGGATACCCCCGCCGACCGGGGTGGTGAGCGGGCCCTTGATCGAAACCAGGTACTCGCGGCAGGCGGCGACCGTGTCCTCCGGCAGCCAGGTATTGAACAGGCGATTGGCCTTCTCGCCTGCGTACACCTCCATCCAGCGGATGCGCCGGCGTCCGCCGTACGCTTTCGCGACGGCCGCGTCCATCACGCGTACCGAGGCGCGCCAGATGTCCGGACCGGTGCCGTCGCCCTCGATGAAGGGGATGATCGGGTTGTCGGGCACATTCAAGGTGCCGCCGGCGACGGTGATCTTCGCCCCGTCGGCGGGCGGGACGATCCGGGGGGCGGCGGCCGTAGACATGCGAGGGCTCCTGAAGTCGTGACACCGGTGGCGAAGGCGCGCCGGGGCGCGTGATGCTAGCACAGGCCCTCGCAGCGGCCGGCGCCCGCCATACCAAAGCCGGGCGGGGCTGTGAGAGACTGGCGCGGCCGCCCCGGGGGGTATGAGCGCGAGAGCAATGTCCGAGGCTATTAATAAGTATGCCCGCGGCCCGGGGGAGCGCTCGGTATGGCGCGACATGTGCGCCGTGCGGCCGGTCGATCCGCAGGCCGCCGGCAAGGCGCGGCTGAAGCAGGTACTGAGCGCGCGCGCGCTGATCGCGATCGGGCTCGGTGCGACCATCGGCTCGGGCATCTTCGTGCTCACCGGGCAGGTCGCCGCCAACCATGCCGGACCGGGCATCACACTGTCACTCCTGGTCGCCGCTTGCGGGGGCGGACTCGCGGCGCTGTGCTATTCGGAGTTCGCCGCTTTCCTGCCCGTGCCCGGCAGCGCCTACAGCTACACCTACGCCACCCTGGGGGAGGCCCTCGCCTGGTTCATCGGCTGGAACCTGCTGCTCGAGTACGCGATCTCCGCCTCGGCGGTGGCGGTGAGCTGGTCGGCCTACGTGGTGAGTCTTTTGAAGGATGCGCACCTCAGCCGGCCACCGGCGCTGGTCAACGCGCCGCTCGGGCTCGATGCGCACGAGCACGTGATCGTCACCGGGGCCCTCTTCAACGTGCCGGCGGTGCTGATCATCGCCGCGATGACCGCGCTCCTCTACGTCGGGGTGCGCAGCTCGGCCGGCGCCAACAGTTTCATGGTGACCCTGAAGGTGCTGATCATCGTCGTCGTGGTGGTCGCCGGCCTGCGTTACGTTGACACGGCCAACTGGCACCCGTACGTGCCGCCCAACGCGGGGTCCTTCGGGCACTTCGGCTGGACCGGCGTGCTGCAGGGGGCGGCCATCATCTTCTTTTCCTACGTCGGCTTCGACACGGCCTCGACGACCGCGCTGGAGGCCCGCAATCCCCAGCGCGATCTGCCGATCGGCATCATCGGCGCGCTGCTCATCTCGGCGGTGCTGTACGTGGCCATGTCCGCGGTGATGACCGGCATGGTGCCGTACGACAAGCTCGGCTCGGATGCGCCGGTGGCCGTGGTGCTCGATGCTCATCCACAGCTGAGCTGGCTGTCCTGGCTGGTCAAGGTGGGCGTGATCGCCGGCATGACCTCGGTGATCCTCACCTCGCTCCTCGGCCAGCCGCGCATCCTCTTGTCGATGGCGGATGATGGCCTGCTGCCGCCGGCGATGAGCCGCTGTCACGCGCGCTTCAAGACCCCGCACGTCGCCACGGTCATCACTGGGGTGTTCGCGGCCCTGATCGCCGCGATCTTTCCGCTCGACCTGCTGGCCGATCTGATCTCGATCGGCATCCTGCTGGCCTTTGCGGTCGTATGCATCGGCGTACTGGTGCTGCGCTATACCCGTCCGGACGTGCCGCGGCCGTTCCGCGTGCCGGCGGCGCCCTTCACCTGCGTGCTGGGTGCGCTGTGGTGCCTGGGCATGACGCTCTTTCTTTCCCCGCAGACCTGGTTGCGGCTGCTGATCTGGACCGTGATCGGCATGTCGATCTACGCCTTCTACGGCTTCAGGCACAGCCGCCTGCGACGATGAGCGCGACCCTGGGCGGCACCCCGGCCGCCGACGGCTTCCGCATGCCCGCCGAGTACGCCCCGCAGCAGGGCTGCTGGATGCTCTGGCCGGAGCGCGCCGACAACTGGCGCGAGGCTGCGCGGCCGGCGCAGCGGGCCTTCGCCGAGGTGGCCGCGGCGATAGCCGCGTTCGAGCCGGTGACGATGGGCGTATCGCAGGCTCACTACGCGGAGGCGCGCGCCCAGCTCGATCCCCGCATCCGCGTCGTCGAGCTCGCGCACGATGATTGCTGGATGCGCGACGTGGGCCCGACCTGCGTGGTCGATGCGCGCGGGGAAGTGCGCGGCGTCGATTGGCAGTTCAACGCCTGGGGTGGGCTCGCCGGGGGGTTGTATTTCCCCTGGGATCAGGACGAGCTGGTGGCGCGCAAGGTGCTGGAGATCGAGCGCTGGGCGCGTTACCGCGCGCCCCTCATCAATGAGGGCGGCGCCGTGCACGTGGACGGGCAGGGTACCGCGCTCGTGACCGAGGAGTGCCTCCTCAATCCCAACCGCAACCCGCACTTGAGCCGTGCGCAGATCGAACAGCACCTGCGTGACTACCTCGGCGTGCGCACGCTGATCTGGCTCGGCCGCGGCGTCTATCAGGACGAGACGAGCGGCCACATCGACAATCTGGCGTGCTTCGTGGGCCCGGGCGAGGTGTGTCTGACCTGGACCGACCGGCCTCGCGATCCCCAATACGCCCGCTCGCGCGACGCCTGGGAGCGGTTGCAGGATGCGCGCGATGCGCGCGGCCGCCGTCTGCACGTCACCAAGCTGCCGATGCCGGGCCCCCTGCACATGACGCGCCGGGAGGCCGCCGGTCTTGTTCCCCGCGAGGGGACCCGGGCGCGGCGAGCCGGGGAGCGCCTGGCGGCGAGCTATGTCAACTTCTACATCGCGAACGGCGGCATCGTGATGCCGTTGCTCGATGCGCGCACGGACGGAGCGGTCGCGCGCCGGTTACGGCGGCTGTTTCCCCGCCGGCGAGTGGTGGGGGTGCCGGCGCGCGAGATCCTGCTCGGCGGGGGCAATATCCACTGCATTACCCAGCAGCTGCCGCATGGAACGCGAACCCGGTCACCCTCCGCGCGCTAGGGACTTCGGCCGCGCAGCGCCGCTGCGGTATGGTGCCGCCATGCGCTCCATTCTTCTCGCGGCGCTGCGGAGTGCGCTGCTCACCGCCATCGCGCTGCCGCTGTGGGCACAGGTGGCTCCCGAGCGCTTCCTGGTCAAGCTGCGCGCCGGCAGCGTCGCGACCGCAGCCCAGCCGGCGCCGGGCGAGGTGCGTGAGCGCGCCAGCCGCGCCGGCTTCAACGTCATCGAAGCGCGCCACATCGTCGCCGGCATCCACCTGCTGCGCGCCGTGGGTCCCCGCGGCGCTGAGCTCGCACGCCTGCGGGCCGACCCCGCCGTGGAGTACGTCGAACCGGACCGGCGGCGTCACGCCCAGGCGATTCCGGATGACCCGCTGTTCACGGGGCAGTGGTTCCTGCAGAACGTCGAGCCCTCCGCGGTGGATGCGCTCAGCGCCTGGGATGCCACGACCGGCAGCAACGGCGTCGTCATCGCCGAGCTCGATACCGGGGTGCGCTTCGAGCACCCGGACCTGCGCAACGCGGCCGCGAACCGGCTCCTGCCCGGCTACAACATGATCGGGCCCGACCCGGACGGGAGCTACCTGACCGGCAACGACGGCGGCGGCCGCGACGCGGATGCCTCCGATCCGGGCGACTGGGTGTCAGCCAGCGATATCAAGCTGCCGCTTTTCGCCAGCTGCAAGCCCTCGAACAGCTCCTGGCATGGCACCCGGGTGGCCGGCATCCTCGGCGCCATCACCAACAACGCGACCGGCGTCGCGGGGCTCACCTGGAGCGGTTGGATACTGCCGGTGCGGGTGCTCGGCAAGTGCGGCGGCTACGACTCGGACATCCTCGCCGCGATGGGCTGGGCCGCGGGGCTGCCGGTCGACGGGGTGCCGGCCAACCCGTACCCGGCACAGATCCTCAACATGAGCCTCGGCGCGACCGGCAGCTGCCCGGCCAGCTACCAGACCGTCGTTTCCGAGCTCGTGAACATCGGCGTTCTCATCGTCGTTGCGGCCGGCAACGAGGGGGGGCCGGTGGACGCTCCCGCCAACTGCACCGGCGTCGCCGCGGTCGCGGGTCTGCGCCACGTCGGGACCAAGGTGGGCTTCAGCAGCCTCGGGCCACAGATCGCGCTCAGCGCGCCGGCGGGCAATTGCGTCAACACGGGACTCGGGCAGCCGTGTCTGTTCTCGATCGATACCACCTCGAACACCGGCACGACCGTGCCCGCGGCCAGTACGTACACGGACCAGAGCAACTTCAACGTCGGCACGAGCTTTTCGGCGCCGATCGTCGCGGGCATCGCCGGACTCATGCTCGCCGTGAACGGCAATCTCACTGCGGGTCAGCTCATCAACCGTCTGCAGCTCGGCGCCGGCAAGCCCTTCCCCACTCCCTCGGGCGTCCCGCCCTGCCACGTGCCGGCCAGTTCGACCGACCTGCAGACCAGCGAGTGCAGCTGCACCACCGATACCTGCGGCGCCGGCATGGCGAATGCGCATGGCGCGGTGCTCGAGGCCCTGCGGCCGATCGCCGCCGTCGCGCTGCCGGCGCAGGTGAGCGCCGGGGCGACGGTGATGCTGGATGCCAGCGGTAGCGGGGCCGCCTGCGGCGCGCACGTGGTGAGCTACGCCTGGAGCGTCGTCTCACCGAGCGCCAACCCGCCGGCTCTGCAGAACCCGCACGGTCCGCAGGCGAGTCTCACCGCACCGAGCGGCGGCACGGTCTACCAGTTGCTGCTGACGGTGACCGATGACTCGGGGCGCACGGACAGCGCGGCGGTCGACGTGAGCGCGAGCCGCGCCAGCAGCTCCGCGCCGGCCCGTGCCGGCAGCAACGCCTGCCTGACGCCGGTGAGCTATTCCGTCAACGCCCCGCCGCCGCCGGCCAGCCCGGGCGCGGGCAGCGGTAGTGGCGGCGGCGGCGGAGGCGGCGGCGGGATCGACCTCGTTACGCTGGCGATGCTGTTGGGCGCCTACGCCAGGCGCTCCGCGGCAGCCAGCCATTCGCGCTGCGCGCGCCGGTAGTGTCCGGGCGCGATGCGTGCCTGCTGCAATAGCTCGCGCGCCACGCGGCGCGCCTCCTCGCGCTGGCCCTGCCGCTCGAGCAACTGGGCGTAGCGCACCGCGGCTTCGGCGCCCGGGAATGAGCCGGCGACCACGCGGTATTCCTGCAGCGCTTTCTCTACATTGCCTTCCGCTTCGAGAGCGCGCGCATAGAGCAGGTGTCCGGTGGGCGAGCGGAAGTCGGGGTTGAGCCGGATGAGCTCATCGAGCGTAGCCCGGGCCGCGGCAGCATCCCCCTGGCCGAACTGCGCCTGCGCCAGGCCGAGCATCAGGTTCGGATCGTGTGCATAGAGGCCGGTAAGGGCCTGGCGGTACTGCGTGATCGCCTCTTCATGGCGGCCATGGCGCGTCAGCTCTTCCGCATAGCGCTGCCGGCTCGCCACGTTGCCCTGCACCTGCGCCTCCCGCGCGTAACGTCGCAGCTCGGCCTGCGGATCGAGTGCGCGCTTGAAGCCGCGCGCGGTGCGTTGCGCGGTGCGGCTGCGGAAGGCCGCCGGGACCAGCTCGACCGCGATGTACGCCAGCGGGCCTGCGACCGGCAGCAGGGCGAGCACCCAGATCCAGATCTGGTTGCGGCCGCTGCGGATCACGTGAACGATCAGTAGCACCTGGATCAGCAGAGTGAGAATGAAGGCGATGGACATGGGGCGGCAGTTTAGCGCGCGTCCGGCAGCGCGAAGGCGAGCACGTAGTCCCCGCGCGGAGTACCGAGCCGGCCGTGACCGCCGGCGCTGATCAGCACGTACTGGCGCTGCCCAGGTCCGGCCCGATAGGTCATGGGCGTCGCCTGTCCGCCCGCCGGCAACTTGGCCTTCCACAACTCGCGGCCCGTCTCGGCGTCGAACGCGCGCAGGTAGCCGTCCATGGCCGCGCCGATGAACACCAGCTCGCCGGCGGTGATGATGGGACCGCCCAGGTGCGGCATGCCGAACGTGCGCACCAGCCACCACGGGGTGTAGCCCTCGGTGCTGCCGAGCGGCACTTCCCAGGCGATGCGGCCGCGGCGCAGGTCCATGCTTACCAGGGTGCCCCAGGGCGGAGCGGTACAGGGCAGACCGAGCGGTGAGAGCAGGGGCTCGCGCCGCAGTCCGTAGGGTGTCCCGCTCTGCCGTGCAAACTCGGCGTGTGGGTACTCCCCCGAGTGCACCTGGGCCTCCAGCTGCGACGCCGTCAGCAGCTGCACCTGCATGGGCAGGCGGTTAACCGCGGCGACCACGCGCTGGTGGATCTCATCGAAAGCGATGCCGCCCCAATTGACGCCGCCCATGTAACCCGGAGCGAGCAAGGTGCCGCCCAGATCGGGTGGGGTAAACACACCTTCGTTGCGCAGCCGGCCAATCAGCGTGCGGCACCGGCCGCGGTCCCAGAAGGTAAGTCCCCAGGCATCCTGGGGGCGTACCGCTCCGAGCGGATGCAGCGGTGGCAGCGTGGAGAAGGGCTGAGTCGGGGCCGCCTGCTCGCCGGGGACCGCGCTCGTGGGCACCGCTTGCTCGCGTACCGGAAAGAGGGGGGCCCCGCCGTTGCGCGCAAACGCATACAGCATGCCGGTCTTCGTGGCCTGCAGCACCGCCGGCACCGGCACGCCGTTCACCTCGACATCGCCGAGCACCGGCTGGGCCGCGAGGTCGTAATCCCACAGGTCATGGTGCACGAGCTGTTGATGCCAGAGCACGCGGCCACTGCGCGCCTCGAGCGCGAGCAGCGAATCGGCGTAGCGGTTGCTGCCGAGCCGCTCGCCGCCGTAGAAGTCCGGACTGGCCGAGCCGGTCGGCACCAGCACCAGCCCACGCTCCTCATCGACGGTCATCACTCCCCAGGCGTTGCCGGCGCCCGCCGCCAGGGCCTGGCCGAGAGCCCATTCGGCCGCGGCTGGATGCGCGGCGCTATCCGGCAGCGGGTCGAAGGACCACACGAGCGCGCCGTTGCGGGCGTCGAACGCGCGAATGATTCCGCGCTCGACACCGACGGCACGGTTGTCGCCGATGGCGGAGCCGACGATGACGAGATCGCCGTAGACCGCGGGCGGGGAGGTCACGAGGTAGGCCCCGCTGTCGCGCAGCCGCACGCCGCGCGTCAGGTCGACCGTGCCGAGGGTGCCGAAGTCGATGCACGGCGCGCCACTGTCGGCATCGAGCGCCAGCAGGCGCGCATCGAGCGTACCGGTGAAGACCCGGCGACGACAGGGAGCGGTGTCGCGGCGCCTGCTGTCCTCCCACACGCTGACCCCGCGCGCCGTGGCCTCTGCGTAGTTGCGGCTGCGATCGATGTGCGGGTCGAAGCGCCAGCGGGGGTTGCCGGTGGCCGGATCGAGGGCGATGACGATGTTGGTGCCGGTCTCCAGATAGAGCCGCCCGAATGCCAGCACCGGCGTCGCCTCGAAGGTGAGCTTGCCGGCACTCGCCAGGCCCGCGCCCAGCTCGCCCGTGCGGTAGGTCCAGGCGAGGCGCAGCCGCTGCACGTTGCCGCGGTTGATCTGCTCGAGACTCGAGTAATGACGCCCGAAGGCATCACCGCCGTAGTAACCCCAGTCGCTCGCGCTGCGGTTCTGGGCGTGCACGGCGAGCGGCAGTAGCGCGATCAAGGGAAGGAGGGTGCGCCGCGCGCGCCCGCGGACTGCGCACGGCGCGCGTGTTGGCATGCGCGCATTATCCGTGATTGGCCGCAACCCGGGCGAGTCCTGCGCGCTCACCGGGCGCAACTGCTATCCTGCCGCGCGTGACCCCGCCCCGCTCGGCCACGCCGCCCGCCGCGGCCCTGAGTCTGCTGCTCCTCTCCTGTCTCTGGCTGAGCACACCCACACCGCTGCTCGCGCAGACGACGGACGTTGCGCCCGCGGCGCCCCGGCCGCGGGTGGGGCTGGTGCTCTCCGGCGGCGGTGCGCGCGGCGCCGCGCACGTCGGCGTGCTCAAGGTGCTGGAGGAGCTGCGCATACCCATCGATGCCATCGCCGGCACCAGCATGGGCGCGGTGGTCGGCGGTCTGTACGCGAGCGGGCTCGACGCGCGCCAGATCGAGAAGCTCATGAGCTCGCTCAACTGGCAGGATGCCTTCCGCGACCGGCCGCCGCGCGAGGACCTCACCCTGCGTCGCAAGCAGGAGGACGAGACCTTCCTGGTGAAGTTCCCGCTCGGACTGCGCGACGGTCGCGTCATGCTGCCGCGCGGCCTCATCCAGGGTCAGCGCCTCACCGAGCTGCTGCGGCGCCTGACCCTGCCGGTGGCCCGGCTCAGCCGCTTCGATGACCTGCCGACCCCTTTTCGGGCCGTGGCGACCGATCTCGAGAGCGGCGAGGCGGTGGTGATGGACGCCGGCGATCTCACCAGTGCCATGCGCGCCAGTCTGTCCGCCCCCGGCGTGTTTGCGCCGGTGGAGCGCGAGGGCAGGTTGCTGGTCGACGGCGGCATCGCCGACAACGTGCCGATCGACATCGCGCGCGCCATGGGCGTGGACATCGTGATCGTGGTGGACGTCGGGGCACCGCTCCTGCCGCGCAGCCAGCTGCGCAGCGTGCCGGTGATCTCCAACCAGATGCTCGCGATCCTCATCCGCCGCAACGCGCAGGCGCAGCTCGCTACCCTCGGCCCGCGCGACATCCTGATCCAGCCCGAGCTCGGCAACGCTTCCTCGTTCGACTTCGGGGTCGTGCCGCGCATCGTCGGGGTCGGCGAGAGCGCGGCGCGCGCCGCCCGCCCCCGGCTGGCGAGCCTCGCCGTGCCCGAGCACGTGATGCAGACCTATCTGGCCCACCGCGCCGCGCTGCGCAGTGCGCCGCCCGTCATCGACTACGTGCAGGTCGAGACCGGCTCGCAGCGCTACCTGCCGGCGGCGAATGAGCTGTTTGCCGGACTGGTCGGCAAGCCGCTCGACCCCGCGGCGGTCGCGCAGCGGGTCACCGCCATCTACGGCCGCGGCGGCCTCGACACCCTCGACTACCACGTGATCGGCACGCCGGACCGCTACGGGCTGCTGCTCGATGCGCGTCCCGACGCCCTGGGGCCGAACTATCTGCGCTTCGGCCTTTCCCTGCAGGACGACTTCGAGGGCAATGCCACCTACAACGCTGCGGTGCGCTTCGTGGTTACCGACATCACGCGCAACGCCGGTGAATGGGTGACCGACCTGCAGATCGGCAACGTGTCGCGGGCGGCCACCGAGCTATTCCTGCCGCTGGCGCATTTCTCGGGCTGGTTCGTCATGCCGCACGCCGCCACGCAGTCACGCGACGTGGACGTGCTGACCGGGCAGAACCTGCTCGCCGAGTATCGCGCCCACACCTTCAACTACGGCCTGGACTTCGGGCGCCAGTTCGGCAACTGGGGCGAGGTCCGCACCGGCGCGTACCACGAGGACGGGCACTTCCGCCTCAAGGTCGGTGACCCGAGCGATCCGAATCTGCCGCAGCTCACCGCCCAGCCCTTCGACACCAGCGACTACTTCGTGCGCTTCTCATACGACCGGCTCGATGACATCAACTTCCCGCACCATGGCCAGCGCGCGATGCTGCAGTGGACCGGAATTCGCAGCGCCAGTGCACCGGAGCGTCCGTCCGATCAGGTGACGCTCAACTACATCGGTGCCTGGTCGCTCGGCCGCGATACCGTCGTGCTCTCGGCCTCCGGCGGCAGCACACTGCAGGCACAGGTGACCGACATCAACCTCCTATTCCCGCTCGGGGGCTTCCTCAACCTGTCGGGATTGCGGGCGGACTCCCTCACCGGCCCGAACTTCGGGATCGCGCGCGCGCTGTACTACCGGCAGATCGGCCGCGGCGGGCCCGGTTACCTCGACGTGCCCACTTATTTGGGCCTGTCGCTGGAAGCCGGCAACGTATGGCAGACGCGCCGTGCCGCGAGTGTCGGCAATACGCAGAAGGATGCGAGCCTGTTCCTCGGCCTGGATACGTTCTTGGGGCCGGTGTACGTCGCCACCGGGTTCGACGAGCACGGCAACCAGGCGTTCTATCTGTTCCTCGGCCGCACCTTCTGAGGCGGTCAGGAATCGCCGGTCGGCACGATCGCGGAAGTCTCGGCCATCAGGATGACGCAGCGCTGCGGCGCACGCGTGCGGTGCACGACCCCGCGGGGTACCACGAATCCCTCCAGCGGCTTGAGTGCCACCGAACGCTGCTCAAGGTCGATCCAGAACTCGCCCTCGAGGACGAAGAAGAACTCGTCGTCGCTGTCGTGCTTGTGCCAGTGGTACTCACCCTGCATGACGCCCAGACGCATGACCGAGTCGTTCACCTTGCACAAGGTCTGGTTGTACCAGGGGTGCTGGTTGGCCGCGACCAGTGCGGGCACGTCGACGACTTCGAGCGGCGCAAACTTGATGTCGAGCCGGGTGTCGTAGGGAAACGGCGCGTCGCTCATGGGGCCTCCGGCGCAAGGCGGGTTTTTCGCTAGAGCCCGCGGCTCTCGGCGAGCTTCTCGATCTTCTGGAATATCAGGGCCGGCTTGTCGCCGGAACGCGAGTACTCGTGGCGGCGGCTCATCTCGGCCAGCGCCGCATCCCGCTCGTGGGGTGTGGCATACCAGTGCAGGCGCTGCCATTCAGGTCCGAGGAGCCTGCGGAACGGATCCCCCGCCGGCAGGCTCACCCGGATGCCGTACGGCCGGAGTTTCTCGACCGGCGGATTCTTTAGGTTCTGCGGCTGGCTGATGCCCATGCCAAAAGCTTAGGGGCACGGCAGTAGAGGGGCAAGCGAGCGCGGCTTGAGTCGTGCTCCCGCTGTCCCCACACTGTCCTCCCTGCACAGGAGAAGCCGATGGCGCTCTCGAAGAAAACGACCCTGCCTAGCGCGGCGACCGCGCTCCCCGGCCGAAGTGAACGGATGCGGCTCGAGCCGGCGCATTTTGTCAACGGACATCGCATCATGCCGCCGTTTCCGACCGGTCTGCGCGAGGCCGTTTTCGGCATGGGCTGCTTCTGGGGTGCCGAGCGGCTCTTCTGGGAGCTGCCGGGTGTCTACGCGACGGCGGTGGGATACGCGGGTGGCTATACGCCCAACCCCACTTACCAGGAAGTCTGCAGTGGCGAGACCGGCCATGCCGAGGTCGTGCGGGTGATCTACGACCCACAGAAGGTACGCTTTGAAGACCTGCTCACCGTTTTCTGGGAGTCGCACGATCCCACCCAAGGCATGCGGCAGGGGAACGACCGAGGTACCCAGTACCGCTCGGCGATCTATGTGAGCGATGAGAAGCAGCGCGTCGCCGCGCTGGACTCGCAGCGGACGTACCAGGCACGACTGCTCGCGGCGGGACACGGCACGATTACAACCGAAATCCGCGACGCGCCTGAGTTCTTCTATGCGGAGGACTACCACCAGCAGTACCTCGCGAAGAATCCGGATGGGTATTGCGGGATTGGCGGGTGTGGGGTGCGTTTTGAAGTCGGGGAGTTACCGGTGGGGGAGAAGGCGTAGTCGCAGCTAAACCTGGGGTTCCATCAGGAAGCCGCACAGTTAGGTCAGCCGATCTTCCGCCAATGGTCGGTAAACTCTCCCTGGATAACCGCCGTGAACCCGCTTCGGTCGTAAACCGTCGTGACCGACTCTCCTGGCGGAGCGAAGATCACCTTGTTGTTCTCGGTTTTGATCGGGGCACAGTGCGAATGAACCGCAGGAGCCTGGTTGGTTACGCCGGGTGTGTCTAAGTTGTTACGCGTCGTATATTCGATCCACTCGCAGTACTGTTTCTCACTCAGTGAATAGCGAATGATCGATGACTCGGACGCTAGCGTCCCGTCGACGTTGTGAAGAAACAAGTTAAGATTGGCACGCTCGTGGCCCCAGGTGTATAGCCCGGCGATTTCCGGCCGCCGCAGGACCTTGCCGTTAGCCAAAACGCGCTCAACCAGCTCGTAGGTCCCGGGCAGATCAGCCGCCCGCAGTCGACCCGGCTCGAGAGGCGTCGATGACGGGCCGGGGTGAGAGCAGCCGCCGACAAGCAGGGCAAGGAGCACGATTCTGGCGCGAATAAGCACTGATATTCCCGCCGGCATGGGCGCGACCCGTTGCGACAATATTAACCGTGCGCTTCGAACTGGACCAGCGCGCGATCCTGCGCACGATCGTCGCGACCTCGCGGGTCGGAGTAGCCTACGATCCCCGGCGCCTCACGCGCCGGAGGCTCGCGGATGAGTAGTATCGGATGCTGACGGTGCTGCGGGAGTCTCTGATGACGGCGGCCGGCTACGGCCTCCTCGCCATTTTTCTTGCGCCCTGCGCCGGTGCCCGCTGCCAGGAAGATGCTTTTTCACGGTGGGCGACTGCTCATGCCGTCGCGCTGGCGACGGTCGAACCCGTTAGCGACCTCTCAGATCTGCTCCCTCTGAAAAGAGTGGTGGGCACCTCGCGAGTAGTCGCCTTGGGGGAGGCCACACACGGTGCGCACGAGCCACTCGCCCTTCGCAATCGGTTGCTTCGCTTTCTGGTCGAGCAGATGGGATTCACCGCCATTGCGCTCGAATCAGGGTTCACGGAGTCCTCCATCACCCAGGCGTTCATCGCCGGCGGACCGGACCCACTGCAGCGCGTGTTACGTGACGGCCTGTCCGGCGAGCGCGGCCGCTATCGCGAAAACCGCGAGCTCATTCAGTGGATGCGGGACTACAACGTCGCCGCGCCGACGGCTGGTCATCGCAGCATCCGCTTCTATGGTATCGATCTCCCGGCGGGAAACCGCATGAGCGGGGCGAGTCTCGCCATCGAGTACGCACTCGACTATCTTGCCGGCGCCGCGCCGTCACTCGCGAACCGCATCCGTTTGTCGTTGGGCGAGAGTCTCCCTCGCAACGACTGGAGGTGGGACGTGTTGCCGCGGCCGGCGCTGGCGGCGCTGGAGAGGACCATTCCCGAGATTGCCAACGCGATGGCAACGAACCGCGACAGCCTCATCGCGCACAGCTCAGCCGCAGAGTACCGCTGGGCGCTGCAGAACCTGGAGGTGGCCTCGCAGCTGGCTCGGTGCCAGCGCGTCACGACGCCCACGTCACTGGAGAATATGAAGTATGCGGGGCCTGTCATCGGCTGCCGCGATGAGGCGATGGCGCAAAATGTGCGCTGGGTCGTCGAGAATGAGGGCCCGCAGGGTCGCGTGCTCGTGTTTGCCCACAACAATCACGTCATGAACTGGAGCGAGGACGGCGGCTACTGGGCCGGGATGCAGGAAAAACCGGCCATGATGGGCGCCCATCTGCGTCGGGCCTTCGGCGACGGCCTGTTGATCGTCGCCACCAGCAGTGCAATGGCGTCCGCACCGCTGCCGACCCCGGAACCGCTCGAGGACAGCATCGACGATGCACTGGCGTGCATCGGCCGGACCAACATGTTCCTCGACTTGCGGCCGGCGCGAGAAGACGAGGCGGCTCGCGCCTGGCTATCAAGCCAACGGCCGCTGCACGCCAATATCTCGACTCACGTGCTGATCACGCCTGCGACTGCAGTGGACGGCCTGCTATTTCTGCGCGGATTGACACCCGCCATCCTATATTCCGCTCAGACGCCAGAGCAGCCGACCCCGGCGGGTGAGGCCCGGGGCGCGGTCGCTCAAACCTTCGTGGGAGGGGAGCAGAAGCAGTGACCGTACCCGTAACACGCTACTGCCTGGTGCTGGGGCTCGGGCTTTCATGGCATCTGGCACTCGCCGCCGAGCTCGGATCTGCCGCGCAGGAACAGGCGCGGTGGCGCCGTGAAGCCGCGCGCGTCGAGATCACGCGCGATGACTGGGGCATCGCGCACGTACACGGTCAGAGTGACGCAGACGCGGTCTTCGGCATGGTTTACGCCCAGGCGGAAGACGACTTCAAGCGCATCGAGAGCAACTACCTGACCGCGCTCGGCCGCAGCGCCGAGGCGGAGGGGCCTGAGGCACTCGCGGCTGATCTGCGCCAGCGCCTGTTCATCGATCCGGCGCAACTGCAGGCTGAGTACCGGGACAGCCCCGCATGGCTGGTCGCGTTGATGGATTCGTGGGCCGATGGCCTTAACTATTTTCTTGCCACGCACACGCAACTGCATCCGCGCGTGCTGCACCGATTCGAGCCCTGGATGGCACTGGCATTTACCGAGGGCAGTATCGGTGGCGACATCGAGCGCGCGGTGGATCTTCGGGCCCTCGCCGCGTTTTACCGGGTGGAGCCGCAACAGGCGCGGGGTTCAACCGTCCCCTGGTCGCGCGATCGCGCCGGGTCGAATGGCATCGCGATTGCTCCAGCCAACACGCGCGACGGCCACGCGCTGCTCCTGATCAATCCGCACACCACGTTCTTCTTCCGTTCCGAGTTGCACATGTCGAGCGACGCCGGACTGGATGCGTACGGCGCCGCCACATGGGGCCAGTTCTTCATCTATCAGGGCTTCAATCCACACATCGGCTGGATGCACACCAGCACGGGGGCGGACAACGTCGATCAGTTTGCCGAGACCGTCGTCGAACGCGGCAACCGCATCTACTACCGCTATGGCCGCGAGCTTCGCCCGATGCAGACGAAGACGATCGAGTTGCGCTATCGCATGGAGGGCGGCGTGCTCGGTGTCAGGAGTTTTCGGACGTTTGCGACACACCATGGTCCGATCACCCGCCGGCAGGGCGACAGATGGATCAGCATCGCGCTGATGAATAAGCCAGTGCCCGCGCTCGAACAGTCATTCCTGCGCACCAAGGCGTACGACCTGGGTTCCTACCGCCAGGTAGCCCGGCTGCAGGCCAACTCCTCGAACAACACGGTGTTCGCCGATTCCAAGGGCGAGATCGCCATGCTGTTACCGCAGTTCATGCCGCGGCGTGACGACCGATTCGACTACACCAGGCCGGTCGACGGCTCCGACCCTGCGACCGATTGGCGGGGATTGCATACCCCGGAATCGCTGCCGGACAGCGTGAATCCAGCGCACGGCTGGGTATTCAACAGCAACGACGGACCATACACCAACGCCGGCCCGGACAGTCCGCGGCGCGAGGACTATCCGCGCTATATGGATACCGCCGGCGAAAATCCCCGCGGCGAGCACGCCACGCAGCTGCTGTCCGGCCGCAAGGACTTCACGCTCGAATCGCTGACCTCCGCGGCGTTTGATTCCTACCTCCCGTACTTCGCGCGCCTCATACCGCCGGTGCTCGAGGCTTTCGATGCGCTGCCGCCCGAGCACCCACTGCGCGACCGGTTGCACGAGCAGATTGAGTTGCTGCGGCATTGGGACTATCGCTGGTCGGATCACTCGCTGGCCACCTCTCTGGCAGTCATCTGGGGCGACTCGCTCTGGGATGCGCTGGTACGTCCCGAGCACCAAGACGAGAGCCACGGCGCCTGGGACGACATCGTCGACAGCGACCCGATGCAGAAGCTGGTGAAGCTGACCGCGGCCTCCGATCTGCTGACCCGTGAATTCGGCAACTGGCGCGTCCCTTGGGGGGAGATCAACCGCTTTCAGCGCCTCTCCGGTGACATCGCGCCACGCTTCAGCGATGCCGCGCCGAGCACTCCGGTGCCCTTCACGTCGTCGCGCTGGGGGTCGCTCGCCTCCTTCGGCGCCAAGGCCTATCCGGGTACGCGCCGCTACTACGGTACCGATGGCAACAGCTTTGTCGCGGTGGTCGAGTTCGGCCCCAAGGTCCGCGCTAGGGCGGTGACCGCAGGCGGGGAGAGCGGGGATCCGGCTTCGCCACACTTCAACGACGAGGCCATCCGTTATGCACGGGGTCAGTTGCGCCCCGTGTACTTCTATCCCGAAGAGCTACTCGGACACGTCGAGCGCAGCTACCACCCGGGCCAATAGCCGCGCGGCGTCCGTAGGGCCGTCACTGCCAAAGTGTCTCCCGCGCTGCTCGGCCCCGGGTAGAGTGGCCCGGTCGCTTCACCCCTCAGCCTTGCCAGATCGCGCCGAGCACCCGCTGCCAGTTGCCGCCGAGGATCAACTTGATGTGCTCGTCGGCATAGCCTCTCCTCACCAGCGCGGCGGTCAGCTCGTGCATGCGAGTCGGGCCCTCGAGGCCCGCCACGATCTCGTGCGTGCCGTGCACGCGATAGCGCGGATCGGCGTGCGCGAGCATGCCCTGCAATACCTGGGGCGAGCCGCGATCGTTACTCTCGATCCCCGCATCCGAACCGATGCCGACATGCTCGATGCCGACCAGGTCGCGCACGTGATCGATGTGGTCGATGACATCATCGACGCTCACAGGCTCGCGGTCCTTGACCATGAAAGCGATGCAGGCGATGCCCATGACACCGCCGCCGCGGGCCAGGGCGCGGATGGCCTCGTCGCTGGAAGCGCGCAGCGCCTGGGGGTTGAGGGCGCGACAGTTGCCGTGCGAGAGAATCAGCGGCGCGCGCGAGATCTCGCACGCGTCGAGCTTGGTGCGATCACTTGCATGGCCGAGATCGACGGCCATGCCGAGCCTGTTCATGCGCTCGATGACCTTGGCGCCAAACTCACTCACGCCGGCATCCCTAGGCTCGAACGCGCCGTCCGCGGCCACGGAGCGGAAGTTGTGGCAGAGCTGCGAGATCCGCTGGCCCGCCGCATAACAGGCGTCCACTGCGTCGAGCGTCTCGAACTGCGCCGCCGACTGCAGGCCGAATATGATTCCGTAGCGGCCGGTGGCTTTGCAGCGCGCCAGGTCGGCGGCCCGATCAATGCGCATGAGTCGGTCGGGATAGGCCAGCACGAAACCGTTCCAGCGGGCGAAGAGCTCGAGCGCCTCGCGCAGGGAATCCGCGCCCAGCCCGAAGTTGATCGCGTTGACGCCCGAGGCCACAAAAGGCGCGAAGTCGGCCGCGGTGAAGGCGCCGGGCTTGGTTAACCACTGGTTGAGCGTGTCCTGCTGATCGGTGCGATACAGGAATTGGTTCAACATGTCGATGACCAGCGCCTCCCGCACCAGGCGCTGCACGCGACTCGGGTAGGCCGATGCGCTGTCCGCGGCGCCGGCTGGCCGGCGCAGTGCCGCCGGTGCCGTGGCAGCCAGCGCGATGAGCGCGCGCAGCAATGAACGTCGAGAGGTGGTGGGGGGCATCGGTGCTCTCAGTCGTGCCCGCTGCGCGGGGACGCCGCCAACGGCAGGCGGAGCACGCTCGCATGTCCGGCGTCGTGGCGCAGCTGAATGTGCGCGATACGCGCCTGCCTGGGATCCTCGTAGCCGATGCGGCCGCCCGTGTTGTAGTTTTTCTGGTAGAAAGGTGAATTCAGCGGCATCAGCACCAGTCGCAGCCGTGCGCCGGCGGGGATGCGCCAGGCCGTCCAGCTGAACTCGAACGGGATCTGCACCAGCTGGCCGGGCCGCAGCAGCTCCGCGCTGAAGACTCCGTTCCTGAAACGCGCCCGGCGCACGTCCGGCAGGCCGAGCTGCACAGCGGAGCCGTCCGGCATCACCATCATCACCTGTGCCCAGAGGTCAAAGTCGGGTGCGTCGGCGGCACACTCGAGCGTCAGGCGCATCTGTCCGGCGATCTCGGTGTCGTGCGTGAAGGGTTCCGAATGAAATACGAGCGCACGCTTCTGCCCGGAGCGAAACTGGCTGGTGACCCCTTCCGCGGCCAGGTACTGCGCTACCTCGAGCTCGGGCAGCTCATGCGGGTCGCTCACCAGCAGCGCGGGCGGCTCGGATCCGGGCTTGTGCGCCACGAGCCGGCCGGAGTGATAGACGTCGGCCGGTGTACCGGAGGGTTCGGACAGATAGAGCGCGAGCGAAGTCCCCGCGGAAGCTTCCTCGAGCGTCCGGACATAGCGCCACTCGTTGGCGCCTCCCATGAAGTACGCCACACGGTCCTTGAAGAACGCCGGCAAGGGTCCGCGTCCCAGGGCCCAGTCGTACCATTGACGGTGCAGCTCCTTCATATCCAGAACCGCGGCGTCGGGAATCGTCAGGCCCGCGATCTCCCGGGTGGGCTCCTGGGTACCCCCGTGGTCCCAGGGCCCGACGACCAGGTAGTGCTTCGCGGCGACCTCGCCGCGCGCATGAGCGAGGTGGTTACGGTAATAGCGCAGCGCGCCGGGCTGGTCATCGTCGAAGAACCCCGTGGCGGTCAGAACCGGGAAGCCCATCGCCGCGTAATCCTCGGCTTTGGGCTCGGCGGCGAGGTTGAAGGCCGCATCACCGACGTGATCGAGCCAGAGCGTCATGAGGGGCACGTGCTGCCCACGTTCATCGGGCACCCACCAGTCATCGGCGGCCACCCCCAGGGCCCGGTCCAGCTCGTCGAAGGGCCGCTGCGCCGCATAGTGCTCGAGCATCTTTCCCATCCAGTAAGCGGGGTTGCTGAAGACGCTGGTGTTGAGGGAGCGACCGGAGGTGTAGCTGAGGATCACGGCCGTCCAGGACTGGGGTATGCCGTTGGTGTTGGGAATGTCCCAGCCCGGATAGATCGCCACGTAAGGAGCGATGGCGGTGAGATGCGGCGGGTGCTGGGTTGCCGTACGCCACTGCGTCATCCCGACGTACGAGCCCCCGTACATGACAACTTGGCCGTTGCTCCAGGGCTGTCCGGCGATCCATTCGACGAGGTCATATCCGTCTCGCCCCACCTGCGAGCCGAGGTTGTCGCTCTTTAGTCCGCCTGAGCGACCCCGGCCGCGCACGTAGGCTTGCACGAAGGCATAACCGTGCAGTGCAAAGAAGGGGGGCTCGCCGTGGCGGCCGCCATCGATGTCGTACTGAGTGAGCTCGAGCACCGCCGGCACCGGGCGCGTGAGCTCCGCCGGCTTGGTGATCCAGGCCTCCAGCTCGGTGCCGTCTCGCACGCGGATCATGCGACTCATTTCTATGTCGTAGCCCGGCGCAGGCGGCGCGCCCTGCGCCATGGCGGCGAGCGGCAGCAGCAGGCCGGCCGCGAGCCTCGATCGCCACGTCATGTCTGGGTCCTGCGGGTGTTCGGCGGAGTTGGGTGCCTTCACGGGCAGCCTGCATCGAACGCGGCCGCGTCGCAAGCGTCTGCCGAGACTCGGGCAGGGTCCCGGGCGCTGGAACCACGAGTCGGCGCGATGCACTGTTAGACTGCCGACCCCGCATGCGGAGTGCTCCTATGTCGCAGATGAAGATCGCCGGCCGGCTGCGCACCCTGTGGACCGTCCTCGTCGTTAGCTCAGTCGGGCAGCTGTGGGCCCAGGCACCTCCGGCCGCAGTCGCACCGGCTCCGAGTGCCCCTCTGTACCCTCAGCTGCCGAGCGAGACCCCTCCGACGTTCGTCAGGCCCACCGCGGGCGCGGATTTCGTATGGCGCGATGTGATGATCCCCATGCGCGACGGGGTCAGGCTGCATACCGTCATTCTCGTACCGAAGGGCGCGCGGCAGGCGGGCATCCTGCTGACGCGCACCCCTTACGAGGCCAAGCACATGGCCGCCCGCCACCCCAGTCTGCATCTCGGGCCCCGACTCTGGGGCTATGACAACGCCGTGGAAGCGATAGTGGAGGGCGGATACATCCGGGTGATTCAGGACATCCGTGGCAAATACGGCAGCGAGGGCGACTACCTCATGAACCGGCCCATGCGCGGCCCGCTCAACCCGACGCCGGTGGATGAATCGACCGACACCTACGACACGATCGAGTGGTTGGTGAAGAATGTGCCGGAGTCGAACGGCAGGGTGGGGGTGCTCGGTATCTCCTACGACGGATTCCTGGCGCTGACGCCGCTGATCCACCCACACCCGGCTCTCAAGGTCGCCGTGCCCATGAATCCCATGGTCGACGGCTGGCGCGGCGATGACTGGTTCCACAACGGGGCATTCCGTCAGCAGGGCCTGCCATATATCTACGAGCAGACCGCGACGCGGGCCAACGATGAGCTGTGGCAGTCGGGCTTCTTCGATGACTACGACCTCTATATGCGGGCGGGCTCGGCGGGCGAGCTGGCCCGCCAGCACGGCCTGGAGCAGATCGGTTTCTGGAACAAGGTGGTCGCGCATCCCGCCTACGACTCGTTCTGGCAGGAGCAGGCCATGGACCGGATCCTGGCGCAGGCCCCGTTGACGGTGCCGACCATGCTGGTCGCGGGGCAATGGGACCAGGAGGATATCTATGGGGCGCTCGCGGTTTACAAGGCGCTCTACGCTGACGTGGCGAAACGCGACAAGCTGTTTCTGGTGCTGGGGCCGTGGTACCACGGCCAGCAGATCGGCGATGCGAGCGCGCTCGGGCCGCTTCGCTTCGGCAGTGATACCGGCCTGTATTTCCGCCGCGAAATCCTCGCGCCTTTTCTCGCCCATTACCTGCAAGGCGCGGCCGCAGGGCCGCCGCCGGTGGCCCCGGTGACCGCCTTTCAGTCCGGAACCAACACCTGGCAGCGGCTCCCCTCCTGGCCGTCCGGCTGTGAGGGTCGATGTCAGCCCCGCGCCACCCCGCTCTACCTGCGTGCCGGAGGCGAGTTGAGCTTCGAGGCACCTCGCGCCGAGCCGGCCTTCGACGAGTACGTGTCCGATCCCGCCCGGCCGGTGCCCTTCCGCGCCCGGCCCAGCCAGCCGATCGGATACGAGCCCCCGCTGTCGTGGGAGCGGTGGCTGGTGGATGACCAGCGGGAATTCTCGGGACGGACGGACGTGCTCACCTACAGCAGCGAGCCGCTCCAGGCACCGCTCGCCATCAGTGGCGCGGCGGTCGCGAACCTCGTTGCCGCCACGACTGGCTCGGACGCGGACTGGGTGGTGAAACTCATCGACGTCTATCCGGATGAGGTGGCGGGTGAGCCGCAGCTCGGTGGCTATCAGCTGCCGGTGGCGATGGACATCCTCCGCGGCCGCTACCGCGAGGACTTCGCAACTCCCAAGCCCATACCGCCCAACGCCGTGCTCACGTACCGCTTTGCGCTGCCCGGCGCCAACCACGTCTTCCTGCCTGGACATCGCCTGATGGTCCAGGTGCAGTCAGCCTGGTTTCCGCTCTACGACCGCAACCCGCAGACCTTCGTGCCGAACATCTTCTTCGCCAAGGCGGAGGATTTCCGCAAGGCGACCCAGCGGGTCTACCACGCGGCGGGCAGGGCGAGCTTCGTCGAGCTGCCGGTCGTCCCGCTCTCCGCGCAGGAGTCACCGCGCTGACCAGCCGGTGAGCGCTATGGCGGTCCGGGGTACACTGCGTCCGGGAGAAAATCTTACGCGGAGGATCACCGATGAAATCACTGCTGCTGGCAGGTCTGGCCGTTGCGACGCTCTTGTCCGGTACGTTGACGGGGGCGCGGGCGGACGAGCGACGGGAAGAGTGGCGCGAGCATCCGCGCATCGTGAAAGCCGTGCGCGAGCTCGAGGACGCCATTCACTACATGGAAGCGGCCCCGCATGATTTTGGCGGACACAAGGCTGCGGCGATCGCCGCGAGCCGCGAGGCGGTCCGCCAGTTGCGCGAGGCCATCAACTATCGCGCCGAGTCGGAGGAGCATCACTAGCCTCACGGCGTCCCGCAAAGCGTCGGCGCGAGTCCTCGGGGCTCGCGCCGACCTCATACCGAGGGAGCGCGCCCCCGCTCACGGCTGAGGCCGAGCTCCGCGTGTCGCGGTCCTTGGCATAATCGACCCGACCTGCTGCTAGGGGTATCCGATGAAGAATCGCGTGGCGCTGGTCACCGGCGCCGGCCGGGGTATCGGACGCGAGGCCTCGCTGCTGCTCGCGGCGGCGGGCGCGCGCGTGATGGGCGTGGCGCGGACCGAGCGGGAGCTGGCGACGCTCGGGCTCGACTACGTGGCGGCCGACCTCGGCACCCCGGAGGGGTGCGCGCGCGCGGTCAGTGAAACTGAGCGTCGGCTCGGGCCCATCGAAGTGCTCGTGATCAATCACGGCATCGGCTCGGCTCACGAGCGGCTCGTGTGGGAGCAGGATCCCGCCGTGTGGCGCGAGACGATGCGCATCAACCTGGACGGTCCCTTCGAGCTCGCGCGACTCGCCGTCGGCGGCATGTGTCAGCGGGGCTTCGGACGGGTGGTGTTCACCAGTTCCACGGCTGGGGAGAAGGCCGAGCGCTGCGGCAGCGCCTATACCGCCTCCAAACACGGACTCATCGGCTTGGCACGGGCAATCGCCCAGGACGCAGGTCCCTTCGGCGTCACCTCCAACGCGGTGCTGCCGGGCTGGGTCCGCACTGCGATGGCGGAGCGGTCCGCCGGGACGGAGGCCGAGAAGCGCGGCGTCAGCGTGGCGGACGTATGGCGTGAGCGTGCCGCACTCTATCCCTCCAACCGCGTGCTCGAGCCGCGCGAGGTGGCTGAAGTGATCGCCTTTCTCTGCAGCGAGGCGGCCGGCGGCATCAACGGCGAGGCGATCACCGTGGCGCTGGGCGGCGTGTGGTAGCGAGCAGTGACGGCGCTGCCGCGGTGGCTCGGCGCGAACACTGGGACGAGGTCTATCGGCGCCGCCAGCCGCAGCAACTGAGCTGGTACAGCCCTCACCTGGAGTCCTCGTTGCAGCTCATCGCGCGAGCGCTGCCCCGTGGCGAGGGGTGCCTCATCGACGTGGGCGGCGGCTCCTCCACCCTGGTCGACGACCTGCTGGCGCGCGGTTACCGCGACCTCGAGGTCCTGGATGTCTCCGCGGCCGCGCTGGAGCGCGCGCGCGAGCGCCTCGGTCCTCGCGGGGGTGCTGTGAGGTGGCGCCGTGCGGATGTGACCCGCGCGCAGCTCCCCGCGGGCGCCTATGACCTCTGGCATGACCGGGCGCTGTTTCACTTTCTCACCGAGATCACCGAGCGCTCCGCCTATCTGCGGCAGTTGCGCCATGCGTTGAAACCGCACGGTTGCGTCATCCTCGCCACCTTCGCCGAGGACGGACCGGCGAGCTGCAGTGGCCTGCCGGTGCGGCGCTACAGCGCGGAAACGCTCGCGTTGGAGCTGGGCAGCGGCTTTTCACTGGAGGACACCCTCACGCAGCGGCATCTGACGCCGGGTGGCGTCGCCCAGCCCTTTGTCTACGCGTGCTTTCGGGCGCGGTGACTCAGGCCATCGCATACAGGAACTCGACGAAGGAGGCCACCGCCCCGTCAAGTCCCTGCACCTTGGGCTGCTTCGACTCGATGAGATAGTACTCATCGGGCGCGTGCGCACCGGTACCGTGCCCCAGTCCGAAATCCAGCGCGGGCAAGCTGAGCGGCGCGTTCGTGAAGCGGTAGCCCGGCCACGATCCCGGGTTGCGCGGCATGACCTGGGGCGTATACCCGAGACGGTGATAGGTCCGGAGGATCGCCTGGGCGAGTCCGCTGTCGAGGGCCGTCTGGGTCGGATCGTACCCGCCGGTCATGTTGACTTCGATGTCCCCAAAGCCGTGCTTGGCCAGGTGTGCCTTGAGCTTCGCGAGCGTGTCCGCGGCAGTCATGTCAGGAACCAGGCGCATATCGATCTTCGCGACCGCGCGGTGCGGCAGCACGGTCTTGCCGCCGGGTCCGGTGTAGCCGCCCACCAGGCCTTCGATGTTGATCGTCGGGCGGGAGTAAAGCCGTACCAGCGACTCCTCCCAGGGCAGATCGTGCGCCCAGTGCTGCACGCCGTACTGCCTCTTGATCATCTCCTCGGAGACCTGGGCGGCGTAGGCGTGGATCATCTGCCGCT
This sequence comes from Gammaproteobacteria bacterium, assembly GCA_019247195.1. Taxonomy (GTDB): domain Bacteria; phylum Pseudomonadota; class Gammaproteobacteria; order Steroidobacterales; family Steroidobacteraceae; genus 13-2-20CM-66-19. The sequence continues at coordinate 1,581 of JAFAPI010000103.1, read as the reverse complement.
GCGCTTCGGTCAGGGGACGGGCCCGCTCGAAGAACCCCTCGACGGCCGGCGTATGGCCATCGGACTCGACGAGGGTGTTCAATGCCTGCACCAGGTGCCAGGACGGTGAGTCCACCTGCGCCTCGAGGCTGGAGTGAATGTCCTTGACCGGGCCGCGACCCCAGTGCTCGCCGCTGCTCACCAGTTCCAGCTCTACGACGCCCTTGGCCCCCAGATCCACCTCGATGCTGCCGTCGTTCTCCTGCTGTGCTTCCGGCAGCAGTACGCCCTGGCAGCGCCGCAGACTGGCAAAGACCTCGGGCTCGCTGGTGATCTCACCGAAATGGGGTGAGCCGATCTCCTCTTCGCCCTCGGCCACCAGCATCAGGTTGACCGGCAGGGGCTTGCCGGCCGCCTTGAAGGCGTGCAGCGCACCGAGAAAGGAGTTCTGCGGCCCCTTCTGGTTGACCGCCCCGCGACCCACGCAGACAGTGCCCAGTCCGGCGTGCTCGACCAGGCGGCCCTCGAGCGGCGGGGAGCTCCACTCCTCCGGCACGTACTGCTTGACGTCGTACATGAAATAGACGGCGAGGGTGGTCTTCGCCCTGGCGTCCAGCCGGCCGTATACCCCCGGCTTGCCGGAGGTGCGGATCAGCTTCACGTCGCTGAAGCCCGCCTGGCGAGCGAGCTCTGCCATGAGCTCGGGGCCCTGGGGGTAATTGCGGTCCTCAGCGGCGATCGAGGGCAGAGCGATCCAGGCCTGGAGCCGCTTGAGGTTCTCCTCGTGCAGGCGCGGAATTTGCGCTAGGACGGCGGCCTTATCGCCGCCTGCGGCGAAGGCTCTCGGCCAGGCTGCCAGCAGGGCGGCCGCTCCCGATGCCTCGAGGAAATGGCGGCGGCTGAGACGGTCCTGGGTGTCTGACATGGTGCCCCCAAAGTGAGAACGGACACCATACGTGAGCCTGCCCGCGTTGGAAATCTGCCGTGCCGGGAGCCCCACCGGCGTGGTGGGGCTCCCACCGTCCAAGCATCAGTCGTCGCGCGGCTCCAGCAGTGGCGCGAGCGTGTGGGTACCCGGGTCGGCCGCATGGCCAAGGAAGGGCAGGTCGAAGGCCGCCTCGATGGTCTTCAACAGTGAGAAGTGGCTGTAGAAGTGCGGGTCGACTCGGCCGCGCACCCCGTAGTTCGTGATCACGATCATCGGCACCTTGTCGTTGAAGTTCGCTGGCGCGAAGCAGTCCGGACCCGGCAGTAACGTGCCGGGGACCAGGTCGATGCCCTTGTCCGGATCGTAGGCGCAGGTGAGGGGCCCGTTGCCCTCATCGAACACCAGGAAGATCGCGTTACGGCCCTCGTGCCATACCGGGCTGCCGGTGATGCCGTTCACCAGCCAGAAAGCCTCGTCATCGCCCCGCCGCACGTCGACGGCGTCGGTGTCGTTCACCCCGCCGCAGGGAGCGAGGACGTTGCCGATGCCGTGCATGTCGCGGCACTGGTCGGGGACGATATACGACAACGCCGGCACCCTCTTGCGCCCGAGATCGCCGAAGAGCTGCTCGATCGGCACCTGCTTGGCGAACTGCGCCGGGTCATCCTGGATCT
>JAFAPI010000060.1 GCA_019247195.1 Gammaproteobacteria bacterium | reverse complement strand
TCTTCTCCGAGGGCTTGAGCACCATGCGGTTGTTGGTAGCGATGCTCGGTGCAACCTTGTGTGCGACCTGGTTGAGCGGGTGGTTGAACGGCGTGATGGCGGTGATCGCCCCGAGCAACGGTTCGCGCAGCGTGTAGACCTTGCGGCGCTTGCCGTGCGCGGTCAGGTCGCAGGAGAAGATCTGACCGTCATCCTGCAAAGCGGCAGTGCCGGCGAAGGTGAATACGTCGCAGGCGCGGCCCACCTCGTACACCGAGTCCTTCTTGCATAGCCCGCTCTCGGCCGTGATGAGGTTGGCGATCTCCTCACAGCGCTCGCGCAGCAGCTCTGCGGTGCGCAGGCAGATGCGGTAGCGCTCGTAGCGCGTCAGCGGGGAACGGAAGCCGCGTGCGACCTGCAAGGCGCGGCGCACCTCATCGGGGCCGGCCTGTGCCACACTCGCGACCAGCGCGCCGGTGTACGGGTTGTGCACGGATGCGCGCCGCGGTGTGTCGAGCCGTTCGCCGCCGATGCGCAGCGGCTCGTGCGGCGCGACTGCCGTGTGACGCGCCGCCTCAGGCATGGTTCAACGCCCAGTCGAAGGCATCGAAGTTGCGCCAGCGCCGCTCGGTGTCCAGCGCGGCAATACGCTGGTTCATGATGAGCGGCACGGCCTGCTCAGACAGCCCGCCGTGCGAGCGCAGGGGTGCGTCGAGCCCGGACAGATCGTGTCGCGCCGCAGCGCCCCCCAGGGCCACGGAGCGCTCGCCGATGATGACCAGGTCCCCGATGCGATCGGGCGGCAGCTCAAAGCGCTCGGCTGCGGCACCACGCCCCAGGACGCTCTCGATGCCGCGCAGTGCGGCCAGGCGAGAGCGGAGCGTCTCCGCCTCGTCCGGCCTACGCAGGTAAACCGTGGCGTAGGAGCCGAGTGCGCCGTGGTGCACCACGTAGGGATCGGTGATCGGCAGAATCACCCGCGCCTGCCCCGGTCCGAGCCAGCCATCGAGCAGATCCTGAAGATAGAGAACGTTCGGGCTCGCATCGAGTCGTGTCTTGGCGTTCATGCCGTGATCGGCGGTCAGGACGATGATGCAGCCCTCGCTCTCGAGCTGGCCGAGATAGCCGTCCATCATCGCGTAGAAGTCATTGGCGGCGCCGGAACCGGGCGCGTGCTTGTGCTGCACATAGTCGGTCGTTGACAGATACATGACGTCCGGGCGCTGCGTCTGCATCAGCCGCACGCCCGCCGCCATCACGAACTCCGACAGGGCCGCGCTGTAGACGTCGGGTTGGGGACGGCCCACCAGGTCGAGGACGTTGTCGATGCCGTGCTCGGCCCGCGTCGCCGAAGCCGCGTGCTCCGCGGAGAAGCACACGCCACGCATCCCGTGGCCGAGCAGGCGCCGCAGCTTGTCCTTGGCGGTCACCACCGCCACCCGGCAGCCGGCCTGCGCCAGTGCCGCGAGCAGGGTGGGGGCGCGCAGCCACTTCGGGTCATTCATCATGACCTCGGCGCCGCTGGCGACATCGAAGAGAAAGTTGCCGCAGATGCCGTGCACGGCCGGCGGCGCGCCGGTGATGATCGACAGGTTGTTGGGATTGGTGAAGCTCGGCATCGCGCACTCGGCGATCACCGAGCTGCCGGTGGCGAGCACGCGCTTCATCCACGGCATGAAACCGCCCGCTACCGCCTGGGCGATGTAATCCGGCTCGCAGCCGTCCACGCACACCACCACGGTGGGACGCTCAGGCAGGCGATAACTGCGGCCGTTCACCTCGAGGCGTGCCATGCGCCGGCCTCAGGCCGCCGCCCGCAGCTGCGCGAGCACCTTGCCCACCGCCTCCACCGCCCCAACCATTCCGCGCTCGCCGAGCTGTCCCATGCACCCGACCCGGAAAGTCTCGACGGTGGTGAGCTTGCCGGGGTAAAGGATGTAGCCCTCGGCCTTCACCGCGTTGTAGAAGCTCTTGAAGGAATACTGCGGGTGATCCGGGGCGTAGAAGGTCACGATGATCGGGGCCTGGATCGCCGCGGGCAGGAAGCTGCGCAGACCCTGTCGCGTCAGACCCTCGATCAAGATGTCGCAGTTGCGCTCGTAACGCGCGCGACGCGCGGGGCAGCCGCCTTCCTCCAGGTACTGCGCGATGGCGCTGTCGAACGCCGCCACCACGTGTGTGGGGGGCGTAAAGCGCCACTGGGTCGTCTTCTGCATGTACAGCCACTGGTCGTGCAGGTCCATGGCCAGAGAAGCGCTGACGCCTCCGCTGCGCTCGAGCGCGGCCCGGCGTGCCAGCACGAATCCCATGCCCGGCGGTCCTTCCAGGCACTTGCCGGACGCGGCCACCACGGCCGCGAAGGGGATGGCGCGCGCGTCGATGTCAAGAGCGCCGAAGGAGCTCATGGCGTCGACGATGAGTTCGCGACCCGCGGCGGCGACCGCCGCCGCGATCTCCGCCAGCGGATTCAGAATGCCGGTGCTGGTCTCGCAGTGCACCAGCGCCACGTGCGTGATGGAGGGGTCCGCCGCCAGTGCGCGTGCGATGTCGCCCGCCGCAACCGGCGCGTCCTCCGCGTAGTCGAGAGTGCTCAGCTGGCGGCCGAGCACCCGGCAGATGCGGGCGATGCGCTGACAGTAGGCGCCGTTTTGCGGCACGAGCACGTGGCCCGTGCGCGGCACGAGGGTGCCGATGGCCGCCTCGACCGCGAACGTGCCGCTGCCCTGCAGGGGCACGCATTCATGCGTGCCGGCGGCGTGCGCGATCTGCAGCAGTCGCTCGCGGATGCGGCCGGTGATCGCATTGAAGTCCGAATCCCAGGAGCCCCAGTCGCGCAGCATGCTCTGCCGGGTGCGCAGCGAGGTGGTCAGCGGGCCAGGGGTCAGGAGGTAGGGGTCGCGCGTCATCGTCATCCTCGGCCTCGCGCCGTTCGCATCTCCTTTATTCTACGCACAGCCCGCACGGCGTGCCGTCCCGCGCAGGCATCGGAGCCGTCCCGGCGGCGGCGGCGAGCGGCCAGCCCGCAGGGGGAGTATGCAAGGCCTGCCCAGTCATGCGCGCGTGGTGATCATCGGCGGCGGTATCGTCGGCTGCAGCGTCGCCTACCACCTGGCGAGGCGGGGCTGCAGTGACGTCCTGCTCCTCGAGCGCCGCAAACTCACCTCCGGCACCACCTGGCACGCGGCGGGGCTCGTCGGGCAGCTGCGCGCCACGCATAACCTGACCCGGCTCGCGCAGTACACGACGCAGCTGTACGAGGGGCTCGAGCGAGAGACCGGACAGGCGACCGGCTTCCGGCAGGTAGGGTCGATCGCCATCGCCGCCAGCGAGGCGAGGTTCGAGGAGCTCAAGCGCGGTGCCTCCATGGCGCGCTGCTTCGGGCTCGAAGTGCAGGTCCTGGCGCCCGAGGAGGCTAAAGAACGCTGGCCGCTGCTGTCGACGGACGGCCTGGTTGGGGCGGTTTACCTGCCGAAGGACGGCCAGACGAATCCGGTCGATACGACCCAGGCGCTGGC
>JAFAPI010000094.1 GCA_019247195.1 Gammaproteobacteria bacterium | reverse complement strand
GCGAGATCTCCTCCATCACCATGACGTGTGCGAGATAGCCGAGGCCCGCGCCGCCATGGCGCTCCGGCACCGTGATGCCGAGCAGCCCCTGCGCGCCGAGCGCGGGCCACAGCTCGCGCGGAAAGACGTTGCTGCGGTCGATCTCCGCCGCGCGCGGCGCGATCTGCTCGGCGGCGAAGCGACGCACGTGGCGGCGCATCTCCTCCAGCTCGGGCCCGAGACCAAAATCACCGTCGACGCAGTCGAGCGCGCTCATGGCTTGCCAGTCCTCGGCTCTGGATCGTATGATTGTCGGACAAACCGGCAATCAAGGCAAGCGACCCATGCCCGTTCTCGCCACGCGCCTCGATGCGCAGTCCGAGGAGTTCCGCAGCAACGCGGCGGCCATGGGAACGCTGGTGCGCGAGCTGCAGGCCGAGGTCGGGCGCGCCGCGCAGGGCGGCCCGAAGGCGGCCAATGAGAAGCACCGCGCGGCGGGCAAGCTGCCCGCGCGCGAGCGCATCCGCGTGCTGCTCGATGCCGGCAGCCCCTTCCTGGAGCTGTCCCAGCTCGCCGCCCACGGCATGTACGGCGGGGACATCGCCTGCGCGGGTCTCGTCACCGGCATCGGCCGGGTGGCGGGCCGCGAGTGCGTGGTGGTCGCCAACGACCCGACCGTCAAAGGGGGCACCTACTACCCGATGACCGTGAAGAAGCACCTGCGCGCACAGGAGATCGCGCGCGAGAACCAGCTGCCGTGCGTCTACCTCGTGGAGAGTGGCGGGGCCTTCCTGCCGGCCCAGGACGAGGTGTTTCCGGACCGGGATAACTTCGGCCGCATCTTCTACAACCAGGCCACGCTCTCGGCGGCGGGCATCGCGCAGATCTCGGTGGTGCACGGCTCGTGCACCGCCGGGGGCGCGTACGTACCGGCGATGTCGGATGAGAACGTCATCGTGCGTAACCAGGGGCGGGTGTTTCTCGGCGGGCCGCCGCTGGTGAAGGCGGCCACCGGGGAGGACATCGACGCCGAGGCGCTCGGCGGCGCGGACGTGCATTGCCGCGAGTCCGGCGTGTGTGATCACTACGCGGAGAACGACACGCACGCCCTCGGCATCGCGCGGCGCATCGTGGCGCAGCTGCGCCCCCCACTGTCGTCCGCGCCCCCGAGTGCCCCACGCCCGCCGCGCTACCCGCCGGCGGAGCTGTACGGGGTGTTGCCGCCCAGCCTGCGCCGCCCGTACGACGTGCGCGAGGTCATCGCGCGGCTGGTCGATGATTCGCAGTTCGAGGAGTTCAAGGCCCTCTATGGCACGACGCTGGTGTGCGGCTTTGCGCACCTGGCCGGCTACCCGCTCGGCATTCTCGCCAACAATGGCGTGCTCTTCTCGGAGAGTGCGCTCAAGGGTGCGCACTTCATCGCCCTGTGCGCCCGTGAGGGCATTCCGCTGCTGTTCCTGCAGAACATCACGGGCTTCATGGTCGGCCGCCGCGCCGAGGCGGGCGGTATCGCCAAGGACGGTGCGAAGCTCGTGACCGCGGTGGCCTGCGCGGCGGTGCCGAAGTTCACCGTGATCATCGGCGGCAGCTACGGCGCCGGCAACTACGCCATGTGCGGGCGCGCCTATGCGCCGCGGCTGCTCTTTCAGTGGCCAAACGCACGCATCTCGGTGATGGGAGGGGAGCAGGCGGCGAGCGTGCTGGCGACCGTGAAGCGCGAGCAGCTCAAGGGCCGCGGCGCGTGGTCCGAGGCTCAGGAGGAAGACTTCAAGCGTCCGATCCGCGAGCAGTACGAGCGGCAGGGCCACCCGTACTACGCCTCGGCGCGACTGTGGGATGATGGCATCATCGACCCGCAGGACACACGCCGCGTGCTCGCCCTGGCGCTCGCCGCCGCGCGGCGCGCGCCCGAGCAGGCCACGCGCTTCGGCATCTTCCGCATGTGAGCGCATGATCCGCAGCCTCCTGGTCGCGAACCGCGGCGAGATCGCCTGCCGCATCTTCCGCACCGCCCGCCGCCACGGCGTGCGCACCATCGCGGTGTTCTCCACCGCAGACGCGCACGCGCGCCACGTTCGCGAGGCCGACGCAGCCTTCGCCCTCGGCCCTGCGCCGGCGCGCGAGAGCTACCTCGACCCCGAGCGCCTGCTGGCCGCCGCCCGCGTGAGCGGCGCGCAGGCCATCCACCCCGGCTACGGCTTTCTCTCCGAGAACGCCGAGTTCGCCGCCGCCTGCGAGCGGGCGGGCCTGATCTTCGTCGGCCCGCCCGCCGCGGCCATCGCTGCCATGGGCTCGAAGATCCTCGCCAAGGCACGCATGCAGGAAGCCGGGGTGCCGGTGCTGCCCGGCTACGCCGGCGAGCGACAGGACCTGCCGCATCTGGAGGCCGAGGGGCGCCGCGCGGGGTTTCCGCTCATCGTCAAGCCGGCCGCCGGGGGCGGGGGCAAGGGCATGCAGATCGTGCGTGAGGCCACGCAGCTGCCCGCGGCGCTCGCCGCGGCGCGCCGTCTGGCCGAGAGCGCCTTCGGCGACGGGGCGCTGCTGCTCGAGCGTTACCTGACCGCGCCGCGTCATATCGAGGTGCAGGTGTTCGCCGACCGCCACGGGCACTTCCTGCACCTGGGTGAGCGCGACTGCTCAACCCAGCGCCGTCACCAGAAACTCATCGAGGAGGCTCCGGCCCCGGAGCTGCCGGAGACGCTGCGCGAGCGGCTGCGCAGCGCGGCGCTCGTGGTCGCACGTGCGATCGACTACGTGGGCGCAGGCACGGTCGAGTTCCTGTACGACGGCCGCGATTTCTTCTTCATGGAGATGAACACGCGCTTGCAGGTCGAGCACACCGTCACCGAGGCCATCACGGGGCTCGACCTCGTCGAATGGCAGCTGCGCGTCGCGGCCGGGGAGCCCCTGCCGCTGACCCAGGAGCAGGTCCGCTTCAGCGGACACGCGATCGAAGCGCGCGTCTGCGCAGAGGATCCCGCGCGTGGCTTCCTGCCGAGCGCGGGCCGGTTGCAGCGGCTGCAGTGGCCGCAGGCCGAGCAGGTGCGCGTGGATGCGGGCTTTGGCAGCGGTGACACGGTGCCCGACAACTACGACTCCCTCCTCGGCAAGGTTATCGCCTGGGGTGGCACCCGCGCGGAGGCTGCCGAGCGGCTCGCCGCCGCACTCGAGCGCACCGAGTGCGCCGGAGTACGCAGCAACGAGCACTGGCTGGCGCGCTGGCTGCGGGGGACGGAGTTTCGCGAGGTGCGCCATCACATCGCGAGCCTCGACGCCGCCGCGGGGGCGCCCGAGCCGGTACCTGAGGAGGGGTGGCTCCTCGCCGCACTCTGTCTGGCAGGCAGTGAGGCGGGGGAGGGGTGCGATCCCTGGGAGCGGGCGGACGCCTTCATCCCCAATCTGCCCGGACTCGTGCGCTACGACTTCGAGGCACCCGGCAGCGCTGTGAGCGTGCTCCTGCACTACTCGGGAGGCACACTGCGCAGCGGCCAGGTCGAGGGCGGAGCGGCGTGGCCGCTCGCGATCCTGGCCCGCGGCGCTGACCATTTGCGGGCCCAGCTGGGGGAGCGGCAGATCGCCGCGGACTTCTGTCGCAGCGGTCCACGTCTGTGGCTCTGGTGGGACGGGCACGCGCTCGACACCACGCTCGATGATCCACGCACGCACGCGTTCAGCGCGAGCGCCGCGCAGGGCGGACTCACGACCCCACTCCCCGGCGTCGTGGTGAGCGTCCCGGTCAAGCTCGGCGAGCGCGTCGCCGCGGGCACGGTGCTCGTGGTGATCGAGGCGATGAAGATGGAGCACACCCTGACCGCGCCTTACGCGGGCACGGTGAGCGCCATCCACTTCGCGCCGGGCAGCAAGGTGCCCGAGGGCAGCGCGCTGCTCGAGCTCACCCCCGAAGGCGGCTGAGCCGGCTCACCTCCGGCGGGCACCGCGCTCGGCACGGACCTTGTCGATGAGTCGGCTCGTGTTGGCGAGGATCTCCGTGAAGGTCGTCCCCTGCGCGACGTACTCGCCGTTGACGGCGAGCGTCGGCACGCCCTCGACGTGGTAAGCCTCCGCCAGCTTGTCCGCCTGCACGGTCTGGTTGTTGACACCGAAGGAGGCATACGCCGCGGCGAACTGCTCCGCATGCCCGCCGTTCTTGCCGATCCAGTCCGCGAGGCTCCCCGCGTCAAACAGCTGCAGGTGCTGCTCGTGAATCGCCTTGAACAACGCCGCATCGAGTCCCGCGTCCCCGCTCGCCTGCAGGGCGTACCAGGCGCGCTGCAGGTTGATCCAGGCCGGCCGGTCGAACCCGACCGGCACGCGGCGGAAGACCACGTCCTTGGGCAGGCTGCTCTGCCAGGTGGCGACCAGCGGGGCGAACTCGGCGCAGTGCGGGCAGCCGTAGGAGAAGAACTCGATCACCTCGATATGTCCCGGCGCCCCGGGGGGCTGGGGCGGATCGAGCGCGCGGTAGTAGTCGGCCGCCTGGGCGCGCAGCCCGGGCGCACCGAGCAGGAGACACAGCACGGCGGCGCACGCCGCGGCCACGGCGAGGAGACGGCGATGGGTCATAGAGATCCTTTGCATGGCGGCGGCGCCATTATTCCTGAGCGCGCCTGGCCCGCGCACCCGCGCGACCCGAGACGTGGATCGAGTCCGCATCGTAGAAGCGCCAGGGCCGTCGCGCCCAGTCGCCCGCATAGTCGACCCCGATGCGCACGCTGCGCACCACCCGGGGGCGGGAGGCGCCGCGCGGTGCCGGCTCGAGCCACAGCGACTCGCCGCGCAGGTCCGCGCCGTTTAGCCGCCGATCGATGCGCAGCGCGCGACAAAGCAGTCCCGGCCCGTTGGTGCGCGCACGGATGCCCTCGAGCGGCTCGAGCGCGCGCACCAGGACCGCGTGCGGCACGCCCGCGCGGCCGGTCACCACATTCAGGCAGTGCCACACGCCATAGATGAAGTAGACGTACGCGTGCCCCGGCGGGCCGAACATCACCTCGGTGCGTGCCGTGCGGCCGCGGGCGTAGT
>JAFAPI010000093.1 GCA_019247195.1 Gammaproteobacteria bacterium | reverse complement strand
GTGAAATTCGCGATGATGGGCTGCGTGTTCTGCGGAATGCCGATGGGGTTGAAGACGCGATCCCCGCCCAGCTGCGCCGGGTAGACGAACGTCCCGCACGGCAAGGCAGTGTTGGGATCGGCCCATAGGCAGCCGTCGGATTCGGAGATGTTGGTGTCGGTCTCGATAAACTCCTGGCTGGCCGTCTCACGCACGCCGCGCACGCTGGCCTTGAAGGGGCCGCCGTCGTCGAAATCCATCTGCAGGTTGAAGTTGCGTGCGGTGGAGATCCTGCGGATGACCTGCGAGAAGGACTCGACGTCACCGGGCCATTTCTCGTAGACCTGGGTGGTATAGATGTGCGAGCCGGTCCAGTTGGGATCCGGCGGCGGGGTGTTGTACTGGCCCAGGGTCGTGCTGCCGGTATCGCGCGACTGCAGGGGAACGTAGGTGGCGCCCTGCCAGTTGGTGGAATTGAACTGCAGGCCGACGCTGCGCTCCCACTGCTTCTGGCGCGTGTAGAAGAAGTCGCTGGTGAGGGTGAGTCCGTGGTCGAAGTCGGCCTGGAAGGAGGCGTTGCCCGCCTGGCGCTTGCGCTGAATGGTGGAATCGTAGAGGCCGATGTTCTGGCTGCCCATGAAGACGCCGTTGGACTTCCCGTCCCCGTTCACATCGACGCTGCCGTCTGGGTTCTGGTGGATCTGCGAGGGGATCGGCGCGCCGTTCCAGGCGCCGATGAAGCCGTTGTACGCGCCGGCGCTGGCGGCGTTCTCGCCATGGAAGATGACCCCATACTGGTCGAGGGCTTCCGTGGCGTTGCCGCTGGCGTTGGCCGCGCCCACCGTGCCATAGCGCGTGGTGTCGGAGTAGTCGGCGGACACCAGCAGGCCCCAGCGACCATCGCCGTTGTAGGAGATGAGGCCGTTCGCCTCGGGTCCGGTCTTGCGCGAGGTGCTGCCCCGCTCGCCGTCGGCGGAATAGCTGTAGGTGAACCCCCGCGGCAGGTCCCACGGCCGGAACGTGTGCAGATCGACCGCCCCGCTGATACCGCCGGTGGTCTGGGCCGAGGTGGGTGACTTGATGACGTCCACCTGGTTGAAGAGCGTGGCCGGCAAGGTGGAGAAGTCCGGTTGCTGCGAGTCGATCTGGTCGGGCGAGATGAACACCTCACCGTTCAGCATCGAGCCGACCTGCGGCAGGCCGCGCACGTTCAACTGGGAGCCAACGCCCGCGTCACGGTCGATCTGCACGCCGGTGATGCGCTGCAGGGCATCGGTGATGGTCACGTCGGGCAGCTGGCCGATGCTCTCCGCGGAGATGCTGTCCTGGATGCTCGGTGCCTGGCGCTTCGCCTCGATCGCCTTGATCTGCGACTGGCGGACGCCGATGACGGTGACGGTCTCGAGCGCGGCCTCCTGGGAGGTGCGGCCGCTGCGGGGCCTCGTGTTCTGATCCTCGGCGGTGGCGCCCGGGGGCACGTCCTGCTGCGCGGCGTCGGGTGCCGCCGCGCTGACCGCGGCCGGCGCCCGCGCCAGGGCGGCGGCGCCGAGGAGCGCGAGTGACACGGCGACCGACACGGGGTGCCGGCGCGGGAGGTTCGGGACCGGGCGGGTGGAGCGGCGTGCTGACATGGGACGTTCTCCTGCGGGGAGCTCAATGTTGCGCGCGGCGCGCGCGCAGCGTGAACAGCTCCCCGAGTGCGACGGTCTGGTTGCGCACCAGCGGGCGGGCCCACACGCTGATGCTGAGGATGTAGCCCAAGGTGACGAACACCGCGAGCAGCGCGAAGCGCAGCCCGACCTGGTCGCCGAGCAGGCCGACCACGAACGGCACGATCGCCCCGCCGAGGATGCCGGTGCACAGGATCCCGGAGAAGGCGCCGTGGTGCTCGCGCAGCGAGTTGAGGGCGAGCGAGAAGATCACCGACCACATCACCGAGAGGAAGAAGCCGCTCGCCGGGAAGGCGCGCAGCGCCACCGGGGCGCTGCCGAAGAGCGCGAGCGCCACGCACCCGAGCGCGAGCACGGCGAAGGCGCCGAGCACGCGCTGCGCATCGAAGAGGCGCAGGAGCACCAGGCCGATGAGGCAGCCGACGGCCATCAGCCCCCAGAAGCCGGCCACCGCGTGCGCGCCCTCCTGGGTTGGATCGAAGTGGTGATAGGTGCTCAGGAACTGGGACATCCAGTTGGCGAGGCTCTGCTCGGTGCCGACGTAGGCGATGACGCCGAAGAAGAACAGCCACACGGTGCGCTGGCGCAGCAGCGCCCGGTAGGTGGCGAGCGTCCCGGTACGCTCCTCGGCGGTGAGATCCACCTGCGGCAGCGGCAGCGCGCGGGTGAGCAGCAGCAGGCCGATGAACACCGCGACGAACGCCTGGTAGAAGAGCACCCATGGGTGCGGCCGCGCGAGCGACTGCGGCGCATGCATGAGGCCGGCGAACACCTCGGGGCTCACGAAGGAGGCGAGACCGAACACGAGCTGCGCCATGACCGAGAAGAAGGCGAAGTGCCCGCCGCCGCCGATGGCGCGCATCAGCGGGTTGATGACCACCTGCAGCATTGCCATGCCGAGGCCGATGACGAATAGCCCGCCGACCACCACCGCGTAGCTCGGCGCGAGGCCGATGGCGAGGCTGCCGAGGAGGTTCAGGGCGAAGGCCGCGAAGAGCGTGAGGCGCGCGCCGCGTCGCTCGACCAGCGCGCCGGCCGGCAGTGACACCAGCCCGTAGGCGAGGAAGAAAGAGAAGGGCAGCAGCCCGCCCATGCGTAGACTGAGGTGGTACTCGCTGATGAGGAGCGGCATCAGCGGCCCGAGCAGGTTGGTGACGAAGGAGATCACGAACCAGACGACCATCACGTAACCCATGAGGAGGGCCGCGCGCTTCATGTGGCCGCCATGAGCGCCGGCCGCGCGCTGAGCTCGCCCGCCTGCAGCTCGCGACGCGGGAAGCGCGTGATGATGGCGGTCGCCGCGCGGCAGCCGGCCGCGAGCGCCGCGGCGAGCTCCGCACCCGCGAGCCGCGCCAGCAGGTAGCCGGCGTTGAAGCCATCGCCGGCCCCGATCGAGTCGAACACGGTGGCGCGCGGTGCGGCCACCTGGCAGCGCCGGCCGTCCTGCACCCCGAGCGCCCCGGCGGCGCCGAGCTTCACCGCGAGGGTCGCCCCCGGGCGCAGCACGGCGGCGACGCGGCCGACCGCGGCGGTGAGGTCCTCGGTGTCGGCGAGGCGGCGCACCTCGAGCTCATTAAGCAGCACGTGGTCGCAGCGGCCGATCCAGTCACGCACCTCGGCCCGCAACGCCGCATCCCAGTCCTGGGGTGGCCAGTTGGTGTCGATGGCGATGGCATACCCGAGCGCACGCAACTCCTCGATGAGCGCAGGGTAGTCGCGCCGCAGCGCAGGGGTCAGGAACACACCGCTCAGAAGCGCCACCGCGGGCTGGGAACCAGCCGGCTTCAGGTGGCGACGCAGCAGGGGCAGCGCAAGGTGCTCCAGGTGGCCGCGGGTGGTAAGGAAGGTACGATCGCCGCAGGCGTGCAGCAGCCCGACCGAGAGGGTGGTATGGGCGGGGCACTCCTCGAGCTGCGCATCGATGCCCGCGAACTGCTCACGCAGCCAGCGCCCCGCGGCATCGCAGCCCGTCACGGAGAGCAGCCGGCACTGCCCGCCGAGGTAGGCGACCGCGAGGGCGGTGTTGCCCGCTGCGCCGCCGGCGCGCAGCTCGCTGCGCTCCATCAGCACTTCGGTGCCGACCTGAGGCCACTGCGCGAGCGGACCGAGCACGAGGTCGACGCCGATATCGCCGATGACCAGCAGGCGGTGTGCGCCCTCCCCCATCGTCCGAATATAGGGAGCGACCGGGAGAGTGTCAATAAATACATCTAATGGATGTGCTTAATCACAACCGGCCGGCTCTGGCGCTATCCCTTTGACCCATAAGGTCTTCTACAGCGGATGTGCCCCGCCGCGACTCCTCCTGCTGAAGGACTTCGAGCCTCGGAGCGAGCAGCTCGAAGATCGGCAACACCGCGGCACCGAGGATCGAGCTCTCCTCCTGGCGCTCGGACAGCAGGATGCGTTCGAAGGGCCGCTCCACCCCACCACGCACGGATGGGTGCAGCGGCTGGGAGCGCGCGACGAGGTGAGTCACCAGCGCCTTCGGGGCCGAGCCGCCGATGACCACGGTGAGGGGATCGAGCATGTTCTCGATGACGCCGATGGCGTCTCGCAGGCGCGCCGCCGCCTCCTCGCACCAGCTCTCGAGGGCCGGGCTGGAACCACTCGCCAGCGCGGAGACGACCTCTGCCTCCCGTCCGCGCACGTCATCCAGGCCGAGCGCCTCGGCGAGCGAATGCAGCGACAGGTAGCGCTCCAGGCAGCCCGCGTTGCCGCAATAGCACGGGCGACCGCCCGGCACGAGCGGTATGTGCCCGATCTCGGTGGCATTGCCGTCGGCGCCGCGGTAGGCGGAACGGTTCACCACCAGCGCTCCACCGAGACCCAGCCCAAAGTGCATGTAAAAGAAGTTGTCGAGCGTGCGGGCGACGCCGAACAGCATCTCGCCCAGGGCACCGGCGACACTGTCCACGCTGTAGAACACCTGCAGCCGCGTGGCCTCGCGCAGCGCATCGAATACCGACAGATCGCTCCAGCCCTCGAGCGCGGTCGGACCGACGAAGCTGATATCCGTCCTGACCAGCGGGCCCGGCAGGGCGATGCCGACGCCGAACAGGCGGCCGGAGCGCGCCGGCAGCACGCGCAGTGCCTCGATGTGCGCCACCATGGCCTCGAGGGTGCGGCGCGGATCGTGGGTATCGATCGGCACCTCGCGCCGCTCGAGCACATCGCCCACCAGGTTCACGAGCGCGGCCGCGAGGCGCCCCGGCTCGAGACTGATGCCGATCGAGTGGCCGGCGTCGGGGTTGAGTTCGAAGGCGATGGGCGGCTGCCCGCGCGAGCGAGTGCCGCCCGAACGCCGCGCGACGATGAGGCCGATGGCCTGCAGGTCGTTGGTGATGTTAGCGACGGTCTGCGGGCTCAGGTGCACGCGCTCGACGATCTCGCGCCGCGAGATGCGACCGGCGCGGCGGATGACATCCAGAACGATGCGGCGGTTGTACGGGGCGCTCGACTGCTGCGTGGCGCCGCGGCTAGCCACGCCGCGCCCCGCCCGGCTGCTGCCTCGCACCTGCCGTCGCAGCTGAAGGTCGCGCGCGCACGATTGCGGATTATATACGCCGGGCCGCGGCGGACGTGACCCGCTTCTGTTACAGCAACCGCCGCCCGCGAAATCCCTGCGCTTCGTAGGCTGCCAGCGCCTGCTCGCCGGCCCGGTCTGCGGCGGCGCGTGCCACCAGCGCCACCACCGCGCCGCCGAACCCGGCGCCGGTGAGTTTGGCGCCGAATACACCCGGCTGTGCCTGGAGGGCCGCGACCAGCGCATCCAGCGCGGGGATCGAGACCGCGAAGTCGCGGCGCAGGCTCTCGTGCGAGGCGCTCATGAGCCGCCCGAGGCTGGCCGCATCGGTGCTGGCGCTGACCTGCGCCACGCGTGCGTTCTCGGTGATGACGTGGCGCGCGCGCTGCGCGAGCGGCGGCGGCAGACTCGCGAGCGTATCCAGGTCCGTGCAATCGCGCAGCGCCCGGACCCCGAGCAGCCGCGCCGCGGTCTCGCACTCCTCGCGCCGCTGGTTGTAGGCGCTGTCCTTGAGACTGCGCCGCACCCCAGAGTCGAGGACCAATACGGCCGCATGCGGCGGCAGCGGCAGCAGCTCGGTCGCGAGGGACCGGGTATCGAGGCGCAACATCGCATCACTCGCTCCCAGGCTCGCGGCCATCTGGTCCAGGATGCCGCTGCGCACCCCCACGTAGCGGTTCTCCGCCTGCTGGCCAAGGAGTGCCAGCGCCTTGTCATCGAGCGGCAGGCCGTGGCGCGCTCGCAGCGCGCGCAGCGTCGCTACCTCGAGCGCGGCGCTGCTCGACAGACCTGCGCCCATCGGCACCGCGGAATCGACCAGCATCCAGTGCGCCGGCAGCTCGAAACCCGCATCCCGCAGCGCCGCCAGACAGCCGTCGAGGTAGGCGCGGAAGCGCCCGAGCCGCTCCGGCGCGGCATGGGCGAGCTGCGTGGACTCAAACCGGTCAGCACCCTCGGCTGCCACCCGCAGCGCCACGTGCGTGCGCTGCGGCGTGGCGACCGGAAGCACCAGCCCCTCGTTGTAGTCGGTGTGCTCGCCCAGCAGGTTTACGCGGCCCGGAGCGCTCGCGTCCACCTCCGGAGCGAGACCGAAGCGTGCGGTGAAATCCGCGGCGATCTCCGCCATCACACGCTCACCGCCACGGCCTGCAGCTCGCGTGCCTTCTCCTCCGGCAGCGCGTCGTTGACGAAGGTGCCGGCGCCGAGCTCCGTGCCGGCGAGGTACTTGAGCCGCCCCGGCATGCGATAGCTCGGAGAGAGCGCGGCGTGCAGGTGATAGGCGCCGCGTGCGGTGTCATCGAGCGGCGCCTGGTACCAGATGAGCACGTAGGGAAAGGGCCGCTGCCACAGCCCGTCGTACTTGAGGAGGGTCGTCTTGAGGGCGCGCGCCAGGTCGAGCCGCTCGGCCGCACTCAGGTCAGCGAAGCCCGGACAGGGCCGCCGTGGCGCCACCCACACCTCGTAGGGATAGCGCGCACACACCGGCACGAACGCGACCGCCTCCGTACCCTGGTAGAGCATGCGGCGACTCTCCCGCAGCTCTCCCGCGATGAGCCCCTCGAGCAGTCCCTCGCCCGCGCGCGCGTAGTGCTCGAGCTGCAGCGCCTGCATGCGCGCCGGCACCGGCGGCACGAACGGATAGGCGTAGATCTGTCCGTGCGGGTGGTGCAGGGTCACACCGACCTCGGCGCCGCGGTTCTCGAACGGCAGCACGTACTTGACGCGCGGGTCCGCGCCGAGCACCTGGGTGCGCCGCCCCCACACCTCGAGGAGCAACGCCAGGTGATCGAGCGCCAGGGCCCCGAGTGAGCTCGCGGGGTCGCGCGTGAACACCACCACCTCGCAATGGCCGTGCGCGCTCGCGGTCGGGACCAGGAGCTCGGGCGGCGGCGGTGCCTGCGCGCTGAGCGCCGGAAAGAGGTTGTCGAACACGGCGACGTCATAGTCACCCTCCGGGACCTCGGTCGGGTAGCGCGCATCGGTCGCCGGACGCAGCGGATTGAACTGCGGCGGGGGCAGGAAGGTTCGCTCCTGTCGCTGCGGCGCGTAGACCACCCACTCCCCGCGCAGCGGGTGCCAGCGCAGGTGAGGGGCCGCGCCCCCACCCTCGCCGGGCACCGCGGTGGCGTGGATCTGGGCAGGTATCGGCCGGCGGCTGTAGAGCGTGAGGGCGCGCCCGTCGGGCTTGCGGAGGATCAGCTCATGCATACGGCAGGGACTGCGGGGGCCCGGCCACGGCCTGCGCGATCCGCTCGAGCGGCAACTTCGGGGTGCGGTCCGGGTACAAAAGACCGTTGACCTCTTGGAAGGTGTCGGCGAACTGGGTGTAGCAGTAGGCGCTGAAGAGCTCGGTCGTGCGGGCCACCTCGATGAGTCCGCAGACGATGCGCTCGTATTCCTCGCGCGTGCGCGTCACGGCGTAGCCCCACTCGTCCTGATGGGCGCGTGCGTCCTCCTCGGGCACGTAGGCGATGCCTCCGAACTCGGAGAGACAGATCGGCTGACCCCGGTGGGGGTAGCCATCGAGGGTGAGGATGCGCCCGCCGGACCAGCGGCGATCGACGACCTCCTGGGGCTTCACCTCCGGCCCGTAGCGCACGCGCAGGTGATTTGGGTCGGTGTCATAGTCATGGATACCGATCACGTCGGTGGCGGAGCTCTCCCAGCCATCGTTGCCGATGACGAGTCGCGAGGGATCGAGAGTCTTGGTGAGGTGGTAGAGCGCCGCGACCGCGTCGCGGTGCGCGGACACCGCGCTCAGCTCCGGCACGCCCCAGGACTCGTTGAAGGGTACCCACATGACCAGGCACGGATGGGACATGTCCCGCTCGATGGCCTCGGTCCACTCGCGCAGCAGGCGGCGGATCGAGCGGGTGGTGAAGCGGTAGGCGCTCGGCATCTCCCCGAACACCAGCAACCCCAGCCGATCCGCCCAGTAGAGATAACGCGGATCCTCGATCTTCTGGTGCTTGCGCACGCCGTTGAACCCCATGGCCTTGGTGAGCTCGACGTCGCGGCGGATGGCCTCCTCCGAGGGCGGGGTCATGAGGGTATCGGGCCAGTAACCTTGGTCGAGGACCAGGCGCATGTTGTAGGGCCGGCCGTTGAGCAGGATCTTCTCGCGCTGCACCCCGATCGAGCGCAGCGCGGTGTAGGAGGCTACCTCGTCGATGACGTGCCCACGGTGCAGCAGCTTCACCTCCGCATCGATGAGCGTCGGGCGCTCGGGTGACCACAGCAGCTCATTGCGGAAGTCCTCGATCCCCGGATCGGACAGCCCCACCCGGCGGTGCACCTCGTTACCGATGACCGCGTAGCTGTCCTGCGCCAGCACCTTGCCGCGGGCGGTGAGGCGCACGGACAGCTGCAGTTCCTCCGCGGGCGTCCCCTCGATGAAGGCCGAGAGGGCGATCTCCCAGCGCTCGACGTTCGGCATCCAGCGCAGCGCGCCGATGTAGGTCTCGGGTACGTCCTCGAGCCACACGGTCTGCCAGATTCCGGTGGTGCGCGGGTACCAGATGCCGTGCGGCTCGAGCCGCCAGTCCTGCTTGCCGCGCGGCTTCTCGAGATCGTGCGGGTCGTCCTCCGCCCAGACGCGCACGCGCTGCAATCCGGTGCGGCGCAGCGCGCGCGTGATGTCCGCCGAGAAAGGCGTGTGGCCGCCCTCGTGCTCGGCGACCCGCAGGTCGTTCACCCACACGCGCGCGTAATAGTCAACCGCGCCGAAGTGCAGCAGCACGCGACGGTCGGGGGCGAGCTGCGCTTCGGTGAGCGCAAAGTCGCGCTCGTACCAGCACGCGTGGTGAAAGCCGCGATCGCCGATACCGCTCCATGAGCTCTCCGGTGCGTACGGCACTTCGATCTCAAGCGGCCAGTTCTCGATGCGATAGTTGGTGCGATCGCGCGTCTGCGTGTCGAAGGCGAAGCGCCAGCGACCATCGAGCGTGGTCCACTTCGAGCGGCGCAGCTGCGGTCTTGGGTAGGCAAGGTCCTGCATGGGATGTGGTTCAGTCCGGAAGAAAACTCCACTCGTAGACTACAGCAGGGCCCAGGCACGGTGGCGAGCATGTGTGCACCCTTAAGCCGACAGTTTGCAACGGTGCCCAGCAATGGAAACACTGCTCGTTTTCTCTCACCTGCGTTGGGACTTCGTCTATCAGCGGCCTCAGCATGTGATGACGCGGCTCGCCGCCCACTACCGCGTCTTCTTCTTTGAGGAGCCGGTGCAAAGCCCAGGCGAGGCTTACCTGAGCATCACGCAGCCGGCCCCGAACATCTGGGTCTGCCGGCCGCACACGCCGCATACCGCACCCGGCTTTCACGACGAGCAGCTCGCGAGCCTGCGCCAGCTGCTCGCCGGACTGGCGCGGGAGCGTCAGCTGCAGCACCCGGTCGTCTGGCTCTACACGCCGATGGCCCTGCCACTGCTGCAGGACCTCGAACCGGCCGCGGTCATCTATGACTGCATGGACGAGCTCTCGGCGTTCAAGAACCCGCCACGGCAGCTGCTGCAGCGTGAGAACGCGCTGCTCAAGTCCGCCACCCTTGTCTTCACCGGCGGCCCGAGCCTCTACCATGCCAAGCGCAACCGCCATCCCGCCGTACACTGCTTTCCCAGCAGCGTCGATCGCGCGCACTTCGCCGCGGCGCTCGATGCGGGGATCGAGCACCCCGAGCAGGCGCCGCTCCCGCGGCCACGCCTAGGCTTCTTCGGGGTGATCGACGAGCGCTTCGACGTAACCCTGATGCAGCAGCTGGTCGCGCAGCACCCCGAGTGGCAGTTCGTGCTGGTGGGACCGGTGGTGAAGATCGACCCGGCTCTGCTGCCGCGCGCAGCGAACGTGCATTACTTCGGACAACGCAGCTATGCCGAACTGCCGCGCTTCCTCGCCGGCTGGGACGTGTGCCTGCTCCCGTTCGCGCTCAACGAGGCGACGCGCTACATCAGTCCGACCAAGACACTCGAGTACATGGCGGCCGAAAAGCCCGTGGTCAGCACCGCCGTCACCGATGTCGCCGAGCCCTACGGGCATGTCGTGCGCATCGCCAGCGCCGCCGACTTCGGGGCCGCCTGCGCGGCGGCGCTGGCGGAGTCCGCGGCGGAGGCGAGCGCCCGGGCGCAGCGCATGCGCGACACCGTCAAAGCCACCTCCTGGGATCGCACCGCGGCGCGCATGCACGAGCTCATTCAGGGCGCGCTGCACTCCCGCGCCGCCGCGCGCGAGCAGTTCTTCGCACCGAGCCCGCCCGCACAGCGCTGTGGGGTCGCCGTCATCGGCGCCGGTCCGACCGGGCTGAGCGCCGCCTATCACATCGGCGAGGACAGTGTGCTCTTTGAGAAGAACTCGACCGTTGGCGGCTGGTGCCGCTCGGTGGTGGACCACGGCTTCACCTTCGACTATGCCGGTCACATCATGTTCTCCAACGATGCCTACGTGCACGAGATGTACCGGCTGCTCCTGGGTGAGAACGTGCACTGGCAGGACCGCGAGGCCTGGATCTACAGCAAGTCGGTGTACACGCGCTATCCCTTCCAGGGCGCCCTCTACGGGCTGCCGCCCGAGGTGATCAGCGAGTGCATCGTCGGGGCGGTCGAGGCGCGGGTCGGGCCACTGCGGGGTGGCAGCGGACGCGACACCCTCGGGTCGTCTCCGAGCGCCTGCAAGGCTGAGTCGATCACCGACTGCTGCGCGGATGGCATCGCCGAGGCCAGCACACCGCTGGCGACCGGCCGGGCCGCGCGCGGGGATTCCCCGCCGGCCAACTTCGAGGAGTTCATCTATAAGGTGTGGGGACGCGGCGTCGCCAAGCACTTCGCCATCCCCTACAACCGCAAGCTGTGGGCCGTCCCGCTCAGTGAGATGGAGACCTCCTGGCTCGGCGGACGGGTGCCGCTGCCGGACCTGCAGGAGATGATCGAGGGCGCGTTGCGACCGGTCGCGAAGCCCATGGGACCGAACGCCCGCTTCGGGTATCCGCTGCGTGGGGGCTTCCAGGCGCTCATGAACGGCTTCCTGCCGCACCTGCGGGGGGAGCTGCTGCTCAACGCGCGGGTGGCGCGCATCTTCCCGAGCGAGCACCGGCTGCTGCTCGAGGACGGTCGCGCGTGGAGCTACGAGAAGCTGATCAGCACCATGCCGCTGCCTCAGCTGGTGCGGGCCCTCGGGCAGGCGGCCCCGGCGCGGGTCCAGGAGGCAGCCGCCCGGCTGCGCCACGTCTCGGTGCGTTGCGTCAATCTCGGCATCGCGCGGCCGCAGCTCACCGACAAGCACTGGATCTACTATCCGGAGGACCCGGTGTTCCATCGCATCTTCGTGCAGGGCAACGCCAGCCCGTACTGCAATGCGCCGGGCGGCTTCGCACTCACCTGCGAAATCACCTACTCCCCGGACAAGCCCCTGCCCTGCGAGGGCGAGGCACTCATCGAGCGCTGCATCGCCGACTGCATCAAGGTCGGCATGCTGCGCCCCGACGATGTCGTCCTGGCGCGCAACCAGGTCGACATGCCGTACGCGTATGTGGTCTACGACCACGGTCGCGCGGCGAACGTGGCGACGATCCGCAGCTGGCTCGCCGCGCAGGACATCATCCTCGCCGGCCGCTACAGCGAGTGGGAGTACTACAACTCCGACCACGCCTTCCTCGCCGGGCGCAAGGCCGCCGAGAGCGCCTGCGGGCTCGAGGAAGCCTTGCCGGGTGAGCGCGCCAAGCCGGACCCCAGCCGCGGCCGCGCCCTGGTGCTCAACTCCTGAGCGTACCCGCGGTCAGCTCATGCGCAACCTCGAACTCTGGGGCGGCCTCGAGTGCACCATCAACCGCGTGCGCCACAGCTGGTACAGCCAGCTGACGCGCAGCGGCCATGAGCGGCGGCTCGGTGATCTCGATCTCATCGCCAGCCTCGGCATCCGCACGCTGCGGTACCCGGTGCTGTGGGAGCGCTGCGCGCCGCACTCGCTGACGCAGATCGACTGGAGTTGGGCAGACCAGCGTCTGGCCCGGCTGCGCGAGCTGCATATCCGGCCGATCGTCGGCCTCGTGCACCACGGCAGCGGCCCGGCTTACACCGACCTGTGCCAGCCGAGCTTCGTGAGCGGACTCGCCGAGTTCGCCGGCCGGGTCGCGCAGCGCTTCCCATGGGTGGAGAACTACACTCCGGTCAACGAGCCGCTGACGACCGCGCGTTTCAGCGGCCTGTACGGGCACTGGTATCCCCACGGTAGCGACGCACGCACCTTCGTGCGCGCCCTGCTCAACCAGTGCGCCGCGACACGGCTGGCGATGCAGGCGATTCGTCGCATCAACCCGGCCGCGCGGCTGGTGCAGACCGACGACCTGGGCACGACCTATAGCAGCGAGAAGCTGCGCTACCAGGCAGACTTCGACAACGAGCGCCGCTGGCTCAGCTGGGACCTGCTGAGTGGCCGGGTCGAGCGCACGCACCCGCTGCGCGCCTTTCTCGAGGAGAACGGCGCCACCGCCGCTGAGCTCGATGCCTTCGTCAAGGCTCCGTGCCCGCCCGACATCCTGGGCGTAAACCACTACGTGACGAGCGATCGCTTCCTGGATGAGGCGTGCCACGCGTACCCGCCCCACACCTGGGGCGGCAACGGCCGCGAGCGCTACGCGGACGTGGAGGCGGTGCGCGTGTTGCCCGGCGCGTACCGCGGCTGGGAGGTGCTGCGCGCGGCATGGCAGCGCTACCGCATACCGATCGCCCTCACCGAGGTTCACATCGGCTGCACGCGCGAGGAGCAGCTGCGCTGGCTCAAGGATGCGTGGCAGGCCGCACTTAAGGCACGCAGCGACGGTTGCCACATCGTGGCCGTCGCACCGTGGGCGCTCCTCGGTAGCTTCGACTGGGACAGCCTCCTCACCCGCAGCGAGGGCCACTATGAAAGTGGGGCCTTCGACTGCCGGGCTGCGGCGCCACGCCCCACCGCACTCGCCGCGCTCATGCGGCGGCTGTGCCTCGGTGAGCCCGCCGAGCATCCGGTGCTCGCGACCCCCGGCTGGTGGCACGCGCCCCGCAAGCACCTGCACGGCATGCGGTTGCCGGAGGAAGCGTGCTCGACGGGACCGCCGCGCCGTACACGCGCGCCGCAGCCCCTGCTCATCTGTGGCGCCGGCTCGCTCGGCCAGGCGCTGGCGCGCGCCTGCACCGAGCGCGGGCTCGAGCACCGGCTGCTGGGGCATTCTGAGCTGGACATCTGCAGCGCGGCTGCGGTCGAGACGGTGCTGGGGGAGCTGCGTCCCTGGGCGGTCGTCAACGCAGCCGGCTACGTCAAGGTCGACGAGGCCGAGCACGAGCGCGCGGCCTGCTACCGCGTCAACACCGCCGGTACCCGCACGCTCGCGGTCGCGAGCGCGCGGCGCCGGGTGCGGCTCCTCACCTTCTCGTCGGACCTGGTCTTCGGAGGCACCGAGCAGGCGCCCTACCTCGAGAGCGCGGACGTGGCGCCCCTGAACGTGTACGGGCGCAGCAAGGCGGCGGCCGAGGCCCTGCTGAGCTCCTGCCACGCGGAGGCGCTGTGCATCCGCACCGCGGCCTTCTTCGGCTACTGGGGCGGGAGTGACTTCCTGGTTCGCGCCCTGCAGCGCCTCGATGCCGGCGAGGACTTCGCCGCCCTCGACGATGTGACGGTCTCGCCCACCTACCTCCCGGACCTGGTGCACGCAGCGCTCGACCTGCTCGTCGATGGCGAGCGCGGCATCTGGCACCTCGCCAACCGCGGCGCCCTCACCTGGGCGAAATTCGCGCTGCAGGCGGCGCAGCGCTGCGGGGTCGAGACCGAGATGCTGCGCGCACTGCCGCTGGCGCGCGCGGGACTCGCGGCGCCGCGGCCGCGCTATTCGGCGCTCGGCAGCGAACGCGGCCAGCTGCTACCCGAGCTGGATGACGCGCTCGACCGCTTCGCGCACGCGGCGCGCGAGTCGCAGCTGCCGCAGTGGCGGTTGCACTGCGCGATGCGGCGGGCCGCGCAGGCGCCGAGCCGCCCGGGACGCCGCCCGGACGCGCTGCGCCCCTCGGCCTGATCATTCCACGACCACCGTGCCCGTCATCTGCGGGTGCACCGTGCACACGTAGCGGTAGGTGCCGGGCGTGTCGAAGCGGAACGTAAACGTCTCGCCCCCATCCACCGCCTGGGAGCGGAATATCCCGTCCATGCTCACGATCGTGTGCGGCTCCTCGTCGCGGTTGACCCAGCGCAGCGTCGTGCCGGGGTGAATCGTGATGCGCTCCGGCGTGAACATGAAGTGCTTGATCTCCACCTGCGCGCCACCGTCGGCCGGCAGCGCCGCCGGAGAGGCGCTGAGCAGGGCAGCCGCCAGGACTGCCGTCAAACCGCCCCAGGCGCTCATGCCAGCGTCCGGTCGGCGAGCCGGACCGCGGCAGGCCGGCGCTGCAGGCTTGCGCTCGTCAGCCCCAGCCGTTGGGGCAGCTCCTCCGCGGGCACCTTGAGCGGTCCTGGCGCATCGGCCGTGCCGGGGGCGGGCTGGGGATAGGCCGTCGAACGCGCCGTATGGAAGGTGATGTGCCCCTCCACGCGCTGCACGATCTGATGGATGTGGCCATTGAGCACGGTCACCGAGCCGAAACGCCGCAGTGCCTCGAGCAGCGGGGCCGCATCGCCGGTTCCCCACCCCCACGGCTCGTAGACCGTCCACAGCGGCATGTGCGCGAAGACGACGATCGGGGTGCTCGCGGCTCGACCGCGCAGGTCCTCGAGCGCCCAGGCGAGCTGCTCCTCGCCGAGCGTGCCGAGCCCGCCCGGCTTGAACTGCAGCACGTTGACCAGCGCGATGAAGTGCACGCCGCCGTGATCGAAGGCGTAGTAACCGCGCCGTGCGGAGGGTGCGCCGAAGCGATCGAAGTACTCGGTCGCGCCGGCTTCGATCACGTCGTGCTCGCCCGGCACCACGTGCAGCTCACCCCCGCGCAGCTCCTGCAGCAACTGCTGCGCGAGGTCGAACTCGCCGGCGCGCGACAGATGGGTGATGTCCCCGGTGTGCAGGGTCAGGGCCGGGGCCTGGGGCAGCGCGTTGGCGAGGGCGATCGTGCGGCGCAGCGTGCCCGCCACGTCCGGGTTCGCCTCCTTGTTGAAGCCGATGTGGGTATCGCTGATCTGCAGAAAGAGGGGCCGCGCGGGCGCCACCGCGTGCGCCGCGGCGAGCTCGACGGGCGCCAGAACGCCGCCGCTTAAGGTAAAGAGGGTGCCGGCGCTGCCATACGCCAGGCAGCGCAGGGCATCGCGACGGGTCAGGGGAACGTCGGACATGGGGTTTCTCCGTGCCAGGTGTCGATATGGCGCAGGAGACGCCCGCGGCATGCTTTTTATTCCGGCCGGGCGGCACGGAATAAAATCGGCCCGACTCCGGTCTGTTCCCGCAAGCGCGCAAAAGGATGGGCGATGGTCGCAGCGAGCGGACAACGTGAGCGCTTCGCCGCCCAGGTGCTGCCGCACCTGGACGATGCGTATCGCTTCGCCCGCTGGCTGGGCAATGCCCGCGCCGACGCCGAGGACATCGTGCAGGAGGCGATGCTGCGCGCCTTCCGCGGCTTCGCGGCGCTGCGGGCCCCGGCGGTGAAGCCCTGGCTGCTCACCATCGTGCGCAATTGTCACGTGGACGCCGCTCGACAGCGGCAGCGACGCGAGGCCGACCGGCAGGCGCTGGCCGACGCGCAGGGCGCCGGCGCCCCCGATCCGCAGCTCGCGGCGATTCAGTCGCAGAGTGAGCTGGAGCTGCAGCGCCTGCTCAGCGGGCTCTCAGCGGAGCATCGCGAGACTCTCGCGCTGCGCGAAGTGGCCGAGCTGAGCTATCGCGAGATCGCCACCCTCACCGGGGTGCCGGTCGGTACCGTCATGTCGCGCCTGTCGCGCGCCCGCGAATCGCTGCGGGAGCACTGGCAGGCCGAGACCCAGGAGCTCGATCATGGCATGCGCTGACGCGCCGCAGCTGAGCGCCTACTTCGACGCCGAGCTGCCGGCGCGCGAGGCGGCCACAGTCGCTGCGCATCTCGAGGAGTGCGCCAGCTGCCGCGCGCACCTCTCCAGCCTGAGCGCGCAGCGGGCGCGGCTGCGCGGCGTGAGCGAGTCGCTCAGCGCCTCGCGCGCACTCGCCACGCGGGTGAGGAGCGCCCTCGGCGCCGAAGAGGCCGCACGGGCCGCGCGGCGCGGGCGGCGGCGGGAGTTCTGGCTCGGCTCGCTCGGCGGGGCGCTGCTGGGGGCATGCGCCGCGGCGCTCGTCTTCGTAGCGACGCCGCTGCTGCGCACCGATGTGCTCGGGGAGCTCGCGACGGCCCACCTCACCGCCTTGAGCCGCGGGGCGCTGATCGAGATGCCCTCGAGCGACCATCACACCCTCAAGCCGTGGTTCGCCGGCCGCTCCGACGTGGCGCCGGTGGTGGCCGATTTTGCCGCCGACGGCTTTGGGTTGGTCGGGGGACGCGTGCAGCGGGTCGGCGGTGCGCGTGTGGCGGTCCTGGTCTATCGACATGGTGCGCACCTGCTTGAGGTCTTCAGCTGGCCTGCGGCCGGGCCCGTCCCGCCGGCCCGGACCGTGCGCGGCTATCACCTGCTGAGCTGGCAGGTCGGCGACGTGCGCTCCTGCCTCGTCGGGGATGCGGAATGGCCGGAACTGCAGCGACTCGCCCAGCTGCTCGAGCAGCGCGCGAACCTCGAGGCCGCTCCGCGCTAAGGGCCACCGGCGGTATAGTCCGGCGCCGGCGCGGGTGTGCGCCGCGAAGGAGTCCCATGAAAATCGCGGTGGAGGTGATCGGCTGGGCGGGCGCTGCGCTGATCCTCGGCGCTTACGCGCTGCTCTCGGCCGGGCGACTTAAGGCCGAGACGATGACCTATCACCTGATGAACATCCTCGGGGCCGCCGGGTTCGTCGTGAACAGCGGCTTCAACGGCGCCTTTCCGTCGGCCGCCATGAACGTGATCTGGATCGGCATCGGCCTCTACGCGCTGCGGCAGCGGGCAGCGACCGCCGCGCGGACCTGAGCGCGCGGGTAATTCCCGGCTTGACAATAACTTACCGTCCGAGCGGCGGATGGGCGGCCCGCGCTACACTAGCCTCGGGGATCGCGCAGGCCGCGCGCAGGTGTGGCCGCACACGACGGCGTCAAGGGATCAGACGGCGCGCACCGCGGGGTGATGCGCTTAACGGGGGTTTCCATGCGAGGGATGAACTTCAGCCGCTACGCGGCGAGCGGGCTTGCGCTCGCCGTGGTGCTGAGCACCGTGGCGTCCACCCCGCTGATGGCGCCGGGGCGGCTCGGACGCGCCATCGTCGGCGAGGCGGCGGCACCTGCCGGGGGACGCACGCCGCTCATGGTCTTTGGTGGCCGCGACGCGGAGCAGTTGCGCAGCGGCATCGGTGCAAAGCTCGACGCGACGCTCGCCGAGCTCGAGCGCGCCGCCGTACGCCTGCAGCCGGGTCTCGCCCCGCACGAGGTGCAGGCGCTGAACCCCGCGGCGCGCTTCCGTATCGATCCGCGCACCGGGACGGCGTTCGTGGCCGTCGATGCGGTGACGCTCGGGGATGCGCAGCAGCTCAGGCGCGCGCTCGAGGCGCTCGGACTGCGCCACGCCGCGGTCTACCGCAACGACGTCGGCGGCTTCCTGCCACTCACCTCGATCCGCGCCGCGACCGGCCTCGGCGAACTGCACGCGATGCGCGCGGCGCTGTCACGCACCTATACCGGCGCGGTGACCTCGCAGGGCGACTTCGTGCAGGGCACCGCCACCGTACGCAACGCCGACGCCCTGGACGGCACCGGGGTGACGGTGGGCATCCTCTCCGACAGCTACGACTGCTACGCCGTGTACCGGCAAACGGGCACCGTGCCGCCGAACGGGCAGCAGGGCTACGCGAGCAATGGCATCACGACCGACGCCGCGGGTGACATTGCCACCGGCGACCTGCCCGCGCAGGGCAGCATCAACGTGCTCGAGGAGGCGGGTGCGGGTTCGGCGCAGGGGACCTGTCAGGACTTCGGCGCGCCGCTGCTGCTGCCGTATGCCGATGAGGGGCGCGCCATGATGCAGATCGTGCACGACGTGGCGCCGGGCGCGAAACTCGGCTTCCACACCGCGGTCGAGTCCGAGGCCGACTTCGCCAACGGCATCCAGGCCCTCGCCACCGCCGGCGCCAAGGTGATCGCCGATGACGTCACCTATTTCGACGAGCCCGTCTACCAGGACGGCCTGCTGGCGCAGGCCGCCGACACCGTCAACGGGGCCGGGGTCGCCTACTTCTCCGCGGCCGGCAACAGCGGCAACAACGCCTACGACAATACCGCACCGAGCTTTGCGACGCCCTCGAGCTCCCCCGCCGGGGAGCTGCTGCTGAACTTCGACACGAGCAACGCGAGCACCGCCACGAGCCTGCCGGTCAACATCCCGGCGCTGCAGCCCGGCGAGTTCATCGCCTTCGTGCTGCAGTGGGACCAGCCCTATGTCACCGGTGCGCCCGGCAGCGGCGGGGCGACCAGCACCCTGGACCTGTGCGTGACGGGCTCGAGCTCAGGGCTCATCGCCAGCCCGGCCAGCACCAACAGCGTGACCAACCTCGGCAACAACGTGCAGGTCTGCACCGGTCCGAACGCGGTGGGGAAGGATCCCAACCAGATCATCGTCGTCGGCAACCCGGCCAACGCCAACAATGGGGGGGCGTGCACCGCGCCCCTCACCGGCTCGAACTGCACGGCGGCGCAGAACATCACCGTGCAGGTGGGACTCACGGGCGGCACGACCGCACCGGGACGCCTGAAGCTGGCGGTGGATGACAACGGCGCCGGCGCCACGATCACCGCGTTCGCCACCCAGGGGGGCACGCTGCGCGGCCACCCCGGCGCGGCCGGCGCGATGGCCGTGGGCGCGGCGTTCTACGATCGCACGCCGGCCTGCGGCGTGAGCCCGGCGCAGCTCGACCCGTACTCGGCGACCGGGGGTGATCCGGTCCTCTTTGACAAGAACGGGGCGCGGCTCGCCTCCCCCATCGTGCGGCAGAAACCGGACATCGTCGGACCGGACGGAGGCAACGACACGTTCCTCGGCCAGCTCATCGGCGCCGGGGGCAGCGGCAACTGTGCCAACGTCGCCCGCTTCCCGAACTTCTTCGGCACGTCGGCGGCCACGCCGCACGTGGCCGGGGCCGCCGCGCTCTTCCTGCAGCGCTCGCCGGGGCTCGCGCCGCTGACGCTGTACCAGTCCCTGCGCAACACCGCGACGCCCGTCACCAACTCGGCCTCGGCCACCAACTACACCGGCGGCTATGGCTTCATCAAGGCGGACGCGGCGCTCGCGGCGCTGCCGCCGGTACCGACCGTCACCCTCTCGGTCAGCCCCACCACCATCACCGTCGGCCAGTCGAGCACGCTCACCTGGAGCACCAGCAACGCGACCACGTGCACCGCCTCGGGCGCCTGGAGCGGCAACCAGAACCTGAGCGGCTCGATGGCGGTACAGCCGGCCGCGGCCGGCAGCGTCAGTTACACGCTCACCTGCACCAACGCCAACGGCTCCACGCAGGCGACGACGGTGCTGACCGTGAACGCGCCCCCCAGCTCCGGCGGAGGCGGGGGCGGCGCCCTCGACTGGGCCGCGCTGCTCGCGCTCGGCTCACTCGCCCTGCACCGCACGCGGCGCCGCTAGGGATCCGGGCAGCCCGCCCGCGGCGTGGGCGGGCGCGGCTCACGCGACGCGTGCGTGCTAACGTGCCGTGAGGTTTCCTCACGGCATGCCGATGGTGCGACTCAACTTCGCCTGGGCGCTCTGCGCCGCGCTCCTCCCCGGCGCCGCGCTCGCGGCCGGAAGCCCCGACACCCGTTTTGCCAACTACGCCTTCGCGAGCGAGCTGGGCTCGGGCGTGTACGAGCTCGGGGGGCGCACCATCCAGGTGTATCAGCTGCAGCCGGCCTATCGCCGGCGGGAGGCGGCAGCGCCGCGCACGCGGCCCGGCCTGCACATCGTCTTCCCTCTGACCGTGGGCTTCTTCAACTTCAAGCCGCAGGACCTGGTGCACCTGCAGGTGCCCACGCGCATCGGCGCGTTGAGCCTCGAGCCGGGCGCACAGCTGGATTACTGGCTGCGGGACCACTGGCACGTCTACCCGTACCTCAAGGGTGGCGCCACCTTCGCGTCCGCCAGCGCTGCGGATGCGCTGATCTACGGGGTCGGGGTGCGCAGCGATGTGCGCTTCGCGGTGGGCAATGATGCGGCGCTGTGGCGCGCGGAGCTCGCGCACGCCGGGGTGCACTTCCACAGCGCTCTGCCGAATGATCACTTCACGCGCCTGCGCGACGGCGTCGAGGTGCGCCAGCCCTTCGGCGCGGCCTGGCGGGAACGCCAGCCCCAGCTCGGGCTCTACGCCCTGGTCGATGTCTACGCGGACGCCCCGTCCGGCCCCAACTCGGGCATCAGCGCGCGCACCGTGCAGTTCGAGGGCGGACTGATGCTCGGGGTAAACCCCATGTGGACGGTGTACGGCATTCCCGTCCCGCGGCTGGGGGTGGGCTACCGCGCCGCGGGCGTGCTGTCGGGGTGGCGCCTCGTCATCGGCGAGCCGTTCTAGTCAACGACGCAGCCGATGACGCGTTAGGATGTGCGCCCAGCGGCGCGAGCCCGCGCCTGTGACGCGAGGTCACCATGCTCAAGAACCTGCTGCGCTTCGCCACCGCCATGCTCCTGGCGCTGCCCCTCGCGGCGTGCGGCATCTATGTGCGCTCGGACGTGAACCATGAGCTCATCGGCTCGGTGCACTGCGGCTCCTATGCCTGGGCCGGCGCGTTCCGCGGCAGCAGCCCGCTGCGCGGCACGATCGCCAACCCCCTCAACGAGGACCGCCTGCGCAGCGCCATCACGGCGCACGTGCCCGGCGGCGCAGTGCAGCCGGTGGGATCGAGCGCGGACTGTCTGATCGGCTACGGCATCGGCTCGAACTATGTGATCGACGGGGCCTGGCCGTACGGCTACGGCTGGGGCTACGGCTGGGGATGGGCCGGTCCGTACGTCTATCGCGAGGGCATCATCGCCGTGGACCTCTACGATGCGAAGAGCCGCAAGCCGCTGTGGCACGCCGCCGCCGAGCAGAGCCTGTACGGCCTGAGTGGTGCTGAGGCGGGCAAACGCATCGACGCCGCGGTCGCGGCCATCTTCAGCAAGTACCCGCGCTGACCCTTCCGGAGGTTGCCGCCCGCGCGAACCGGCGCGCATGATCCCGCGTGGCCAGCCCGATCGGCCTGTGGTTCGTCTTCCTCAACGTGCTGCTCGAGCAGCTCGGCGCGCCCGTGCCCGCCCTGCCGACGCTCTTTCTGGCGGGCGCGCTCGCGGCCGCGGGCCGGCTGCCGGGCCTGCTGCTGCTCGGGCTCGCGCTCCTCGCCTGCCTCCTCGGCGATCTCGCCTGGTATGGCGCCGGCCGGGTATTCGGGGGACGGGTCATGAGCCTGCTGTGCCGGATCTCGCTCACGCCCGATGTCTGCGTGCGTCAGACCCAGGGGAGCTTCGAGCGCTGGGGAGCGAAGATCCTGATCGTCGCCAAGTTCATCCCGGGACTGGCGCTCATCGCCCCGCCACTGGCCGGTGCGACCGGCATGGCGCTCCCGCGCTTCATCGCCTACAGCCTGCTGAGCGCGGCGCTGTGGAGCGGCAGTGCACTGCTCGCGGGGGCGCTGCTGCACGGGCAGGTGGAGGCACTCCTGCCGAGGCTCATCGGCCTCGGCGGCCCGTTGCTCGCCGTGCTGCTGCTCACGCTGCTGCTCGGCTACGTCGGCTATCGGTGGTCGGAGCGGCGGCGTATGCGGCGCGCGCTGCAGATGGCGCGCATCAGTGTGGGCGAGCTGGACGGTCTGCTGCGCAGTCCCGACCCGCCGGTGGTGCTCGACGTGCGCCTCGCCAGCGCGCAGGGACCGCAGGGCCATCGCATCCCCGGTGCGCTGCACGTGCCGTTGCAGGCGATCGCGCAGCAGGCCGCCGCCCTGCCGCGCGACCGCGACATCGTGCTCTACTGCAGCTGCCCCAACGAGGCTTCGGCCGCGCAGGCCGCGAAGCTGCTCAGGCAACGCGGTCTGAGCCGCGTGCGTCCGCTGCGCGGCGGGCTCGATGCCTGGGTCGCCGCCGGCTATCCGGTGGAGGCACTGCCGGCCACCCCTCCCCTGCCCGCTCCCGTGACGACGGTGGCAGCCACGCTCTGACGGCGTGCGAGGGCCTGCCTCAGGCGGAGTGGCGCTGCGCCGGCTCCGGGGCGTCGCACAGCGACTGCGCTCCACGCGTGCGCGATCCGATCTCATCCCACAGTTGCCGATAGAGCCGCGCGGCTTCACTGCGCGGGGCCAGGGCCGGCAGCGGCGCGCGCCGCACGCTCATGCGCTCGATCTCGCTCCAGTCGGGGATCTCGGTGGCGAGCAGCTCCGGGAACTGCGTGCGCGCGCTCGCCAGCAGCTCGCGGTGCAGCCGGCGCCGCCGGTCGACCATCGAGAAAAACGGCAGCAGCGTCAGATCGGTCCATCCCTCATGCTCGAGGAAGCCGCGCAGCTCCTCCAGCATGCGCAGCGACAGCGGCGCGGGCAGCAGCGGTACGATGACCACGTCGCTGGCGCGCAGCACGTTCTCGGTCAGCAGCGACATGCCGCCCGGGCAATCGAGGAACAGCGCGCCATACAGCTCGCGCAGCGTGCGGCTCATGCGCAGCAGCCGCTCGGTCGGGTGGCGGCGCGCGGCGAGGTGGATCGCGAAATTCCGGTAGGAAAAATCCGCCGGCAGCAGATCGAGGTGCGCGTAGCCGCTCGACAGCACCAGCTCCGGCAGCTCGCGCGCGCCGGACAGGAGCTTGCGCGCCGAGCCGCCGGGCTGCGCCTCGCCGCGCAGCGCGTAGGTTGCACCGCCCTGCGGATCGAGATCCCACAGCAGGGTCGATTGGCCGCCGGCGGCGCACAGGTAAGCCAGATTGACCGCGGTGGTGGTCTTGCCCACG
Organism: Gammaproteobacteria bacterium; assembly: GCA_019247195.1. Classification (GTDB taxonomy): domain Bacteria; phylum Pseudomonadota; class Gammaproteobacteria; order Steroidobacterales; family Steroidobacteraceae; genus 13-2-20CM-66-19. The sequence continues at coordinate 18,510 of JAFAPI010000093.1, read as the reverse complement.
CCACCCTTGATGTTGGTCACCGCGTAGATGCGCATGTGCACCGCCCGCGGCGCGGCCCTCAGGTGATCGAGCCCGGCTTGCGCAGCATCTTGGCGATGTCGCCGAGGTGCGCGGTCTCGGTGGCCAGCTGGGTGCGGGCGTATTCCTCCAGCATCACGCTGCGGCCGGCGACCAGCTGCAGCAGCTTCGCGTACTCGGCGAGCCCTTCCTCCTCGTGCGCCAGCGCTTCGCGCAGGATCTCATCGACGTTGTGTTTGTGCGTCTCGAGCAGCGGGCCGATCCTGAGCGAGGGATGGCCGCCGCAGGTGGTGATGTGCTCGCCCGCCTTGACGGCGTGCGCCTGCGACTCATCTGCCTGGCTGCGCAACCAGGCGACGATCGGAATACGGTTGTGGCCGAAGATCATGAAGGAGTAGTGCAGGTAGCGCACCAGTCCGGCGAGCTCCAGCTCGAGGATGCGGTTGAGGATCTCGACGACCTGCGCGGTCTCGGCTTTGCTCAGTTCGCTGGCCATGGCCATCCCCCGGGGAGCGGTGCGCCATGGTAAGCCCGCCCGTGGTGTATCGTACATGCGCTCCGCTTCCGCGCCGGGAGGTGCACCTGCATGAGCGGTTTCTTCGACATACCGGTGGCGCGCATCGACGGGACGGCTGACCTGCTCGGCCCCCTGCGCGGCCGGCTCACCCTCGCGGTCAACGTGGCCAGCCGCTGCGGACTGACGCCCCAGTACGAGGGCCTCGAGCAGCTGCAGCGCGATCTGGCGGCGGAGAACTTCACCGTGGTGGGCTTCCCCTGCAACCAGTTCGCGGCCCAGGAGCCGGGCTCGGCCGAGGAGATCGTGGCGTTCTGCCGCAGCACCTACGGGGTGAGTTTCCCGCTCAGCGAAAAGCTCGAGGTGAACGGCCCGCAGCGTCATCCGGTCTATCGCTTCCTCACCTCCCCCGCCACCGGGATCGGCGGTGACATCAGCTGGAATTTCGAGAAATTCCTGGTGAGCCGCGACGGCCGGGTGCTCAGGCGCTACCCGCCGGGCACGAAACCCGAGGACAGCGGCCTGCTGCAGGACATAGCCGACGCGCTGTGACCGCTGGGATGCGCGAGAGCGAGTTCCTGGTGCTCGGCGCGGGCGCGATGGGATCGATCATCGCCGCGCACCTCGTGCGGGCCGGGCACGAGGTCGCCGTGCTCGCCCGCGGCAGCCGGGCCGCGACCCTCGCGCGCGAGGGCATCACCCTCTGCGGCCTCAGCGAGTTCACCGTGGCGGTGCGGGTCCTTGGCGACCCCGCGGCCCTGCGGCACGTCGGCACGCTGGTGCTCGCCACCAAGACCCCCGGGACGGACGCCGCCCTCGCACCGCTGGCGCACCTCGCGGTGGACAATGCGTTCTCGGTGCAGAACGGGGTGCTGAAGGATGAGCTGCTCGGGCGGGCCTTCGGCACCGCCGCGGTGCTCGGTGCGCTCGCCGACACGAGCGGGGAGCTGCGCCCCGACGGCGCGGTGCTCTTCACCCGCAACGTCAACATTTTGATCGGCGAACTCGACGGCCGCGTGAGTGAGCGCGCACGGCGGCTCGCGGCGACGCTCGATGCGGCCGGGGTGCGCTGCGCCGCGCGCGAGCAGATCCTGAGCCTGGAGTGGTCAAAGTTCTGCGGCTGGATCGGCCTCGCCGCGCTCGCGGTGAGCACCCGCACCCCGACCTGGCAATACCTGAGCGACCCGGACGCGGCACGGCTGCTGATCGGGCTGGTGCGCGAGATGGGCACCCTCGCCGCGGCCCTCGGCATCGAGATCACCGACCAGGCCATCCTGCCCGTCGCGCGACTGTGCGCCGCGGGCACAGAGGAGGCGCAGGCCATCGTGCACGCCGTCGGTGAGCGTTACCGCGCCCAGGCGCCGCAGCACCGACTGTCCGCGCTGCAGGACGTGGAGGCGGGCCGCGCGCTGGAGGTGCACGAGACCTTCGGCTATGCGTGCGAGCGCGCCCGCGCCCGGCAGCTGAGCCTGCCCCTGCTGGAAACCTTCCGCGCGCTGCTGGCCGCGGTCGACCGGACCGGCCGCGGCGTGCGCTAGCCGCGGCGCAGCGCCGGCAGGATGTGCTCGGTAAGCAGGCGGTCGGTGAGCGCGCCCGCCCCGGGGACGCGGAAGTTGGTGGTGGTCACGACCACCACCAGCTGCGCCTGTGGAAAGACGTAGACCTTGTTGCCGCCGGTGCCGTACATGGCGAAGCACGGAAAGTCGCGCCCGTCGGCGTGGAAGGTCTGCAACCACCAGAGATAACCGTAGTCCACGCCCTCGCGCGCGTTGGCGTGCGGCTGGAGCGAGCGCCGCACCCACTCCTCGCTGAGGACGCGCCGTCCCTGCCACACCCCGCCGTCCAGATAGAGCTGGCCGAGCTTGGCCAGGTCGCGGCTGCGCAGGCCGAGGCCGCCGCCGGTCATCGCCGTGCCGGTCGGCTGGAACTGCCAGTGCACGGTCTCGATGCCGAGCGGGGCAAAGAGCGTGGCGCGCGCGAAGTCCGGGACGCTCTGCCCCGTCGCTCGCTCGAGCACCATGCCCAGAGTCGTCGCGCCCGCCGTGCAATAGCTCCAGCTGCGGCCGTACGGCGAGTCGGCGGGCTTGCTCACCCAGTCCGGGAAGCCGCGGATCGGCAGCTCGAGGGTGAAGCGAGCCCAGTCCTCGACCAGGTACATCCGCTCCTCGTTGCCGCGCGAGTACGGGTTCTCATCGTCGCACTCGAGGAGCGAGCTCATGGTGAGAAAGTCCTCGATGCTGATCTGCGCCTTGCGCGGGTCGGGGTTGGCGAGCGGCAGCCGGTCCTTGAGGTAGTCGAGCACGTGCGCCTGCACCCCCGGCAGCGCGCCGCGCTCGATCGCGAGACCGACCAGCATGCCGGTGACCGTCTTGGTCGCCGAGCGCGTGTTGCGCAGCGCCGCAGCCCCGCCCCCATCGAAATACTCCTCGAACGCGAGCCGCCCGCGGCGCGCGATCAGGACGCTGGTGACCTCCTTGAACTCGCCGGCACGGATGGCCTGCCGCATCGTCTCGAGCCGCGCGCCCTCGAGCTGCACGCTGGTGGCCGGGGCATCCGGCATCTCCTGCGCGGTCGCCGTCAGCGCCGCGAGCAGCCACAGGGCACCGCTGAACCTCATGAATCGCCCTCCGCCCGCGCGCGCCGGGGGCGCGTCCCGTGCGCCACACTGGCGCGGGCGGCGGCGGCCGTCTTGTCAAAAGCAAACCTGGGTCGCGAGCGCCCGTTCCCCGCCAGGCGGCGGTATTCCCCGGGCGCGACCCCGAAGAAGCGCCGAAAGGTATGGCCGAGATGGCTCTGGTCCGCGAAGCCGCACTCCAGGGCGACCTCGGCGAGCGGCCGCGCCGCGCCGGCGAGCAGCGCCGCGGCCCGGTCGAGCCGCCGGTAGCGCACGAAGGCGCCCGGAGTACAGCGCAGGTGCTGGCGGAAGGTGCGCGTCAGGTGCACCGGGTGGACCCCCACCGCGCGCGCCACGGTCGCGACGGTGAGCTCGCCCTCGGGGCGGTCGTGCAGCAACTCCAGGGCCCGCGGCAGCCAGCCCGGTGCGGCGCGCTGCCCCGGCGCAGGCCCCGCGACGCTCGCCAGCAATTCGAGCGCCAGTGCCTCGAGGGTGAGCGGGCTGGTGTCCGCCGCACACTGCGCCGCGATCCGCAGCGCGAGCGCCTGTTGGGCCGGTGCGGCGAGCACGCAGGGTGCGTCCGGTGCGCGCAGCGCCGCGAGCGCCTCGGCCGCGGTCGCCGGCGCGAGCGAGATGGCGCAAAAACTGCCGCGACCATCGCGGAAGTGATCCCGGTGGATGGTGCCGGGTGGGTTATAGATGAGGAGCGGACCGGCGGGGGGCACGCCGGTGGCGAGCGAGACATAGGCGCCGGCGCGCACCAGGATGAAGTGCGCATCCTCGTGACGATGCCAGCCCACCGAGTCGGGCGCGCCCTCGGCCAGGCGCTGCGAGACGCTGACCGGTCCTGCGCGGCGCTCCAGGCGTGCGCCACCGAAGAACGTCCCGGCGCGCAGCTGCAGCATCGCCTGCGTCACGCGCCGGCTAGCCGCCCGCGGCCAGCCCCCGGTACTCGAGCAGCGGGCCGATCTCCGGACCACGCCCGTAGAACTCGCGGAACAGCACCGCCGGCTCCTCGCTGCGTCCACGCGAGAGCACCCGCTTGCGCAGCACCGCACCGTTCTCGCGCGTCAGCCCGCCGTGCTCGTGGAACCACTGCCCCGTGTCCCGTGCCAGCACCTCGCTCCACAGGTAGGCGTAGTAGCCCGCCGAGTAGCCACTCGAGAACACGTGGGTGAAGTAGGCGGAGTGATAGCGTGGCGGTACCGGCGCGTAAGCGAGTCCGCTGCGCTCGAGGGCCGCCTGCTCGAACGCGACGACGTCGTGCGGCTGCGGGGCCTGCGCCGGCGTGATCTGGTGCCAGGCCTGATCGATGAGCGCGGCCGCCAGGTATTCGGTGGTCGCGTAGCCCTGGTTGAAGCGGCTGGCGGCGAGAACCTTGGCCAGCAGCTCGGGAGGCAGCGGCGCGCCGCTGCGGTAATCGCGCGCATAGTGCGCGACCACCGCCGGCTCGCGCGCCCACATCTCGTTGTACTGCGATGGAAACTCCACGAAATCGCGCGGCACCTGCGTGCCCGACAGCAGCGGGTACTCGACGTTCGAGAGCATGCCGTGCAGCGCGTGGCCGAACTCGTGGAAGAGCGTGGTCACCTCATCGAAAGTGAGCAGCACCGGCTGCCCGGCGGCGGGCTTGGGGATGTTCAGATGGTTGGCGACGACCGCCTTGCGCTGCAGGAGGCGCGACTGGCTGACGTAGCTCGCCATCCACGCCCCGCCCTGCTTGTTGTCGCGCGCGAAGTAGTCGCCGAGGAATAGCGCCAGCGGCGTTCCGTCGGCGTCGGACACCTCCCATACACGCACGTCGGGGTGGTAGCGCGGCAGGTCGGAGCGCTCGCGGAAGCTGAGGCCGTAGAGCTGCTGCGCGGCATAGAACACCCCGTCGCGCAGCACGTGGTCGAGCTCGAAGTAGGGGGCAACTGAGGCCTGATCGAAGTCGTACTTCTCGCGGCGCAGCTGCTCGGCATAGTAGGGCCAGTCCCAGGGGGCGAGCTCAAAGCGCGCGCTGCCGCTGCGCGCGGCCTCCGCATCGATCAGCCGCTGCAGCTCCGCCGCCTCCTCGTGGGCGCGCGCCAGCGCGGCAGGGGCGACCTGGCGGATCATGTCCTCAACCGCCTGGGGCGTCCCGGCCGACTCGTCCTCGAGCTGGTAGGCGGCGTGGCTCGGATAGCCGAGCAGCGCCGCGCGCTCCGCCCGCACGCGCACCAGCTCGGCGATGACGGGGGTGTTGTCACTCGCGCCCTCGAGCGCCCGCGACACGGAGGCGCGGTAGATGCGCTCGCGCAGGCTGCGATCCTCGAGCTGTGCGAGCGGCGGCTGACTGGTGGTGTTCTGCAGAGTGATCAGCCACTTGCCGGCGAGCCCGCGCGCGGCCGCGGCCGCGGCGGCCGCGCCCACCTGCACTTCACTGAGGCCCGCCAGCTCGCTCCGGTCCTCGACCACGACGGCGTGATCGGTGGTGGCGCGCAGCACGTTCTGTTTGAAGCGCGTGGTCAGGGCCGCGATGCGCGCGTTCATCGCCCGCAGCCGCACCTGCTCGGCGGGCTTCAGGCGGGCGCCGGCGCGCACGAAGGCGGTGTGATAGCGCTCGAGGAGCTGGCGCGACTCCGGGTCGAGCCCGAGGGTATCGCGCTGCGCATAAAGCGCCTCGACCCGGTGCCAGAGCGCCGGATTGAGATGGATCGCATCATCATGCGCGGCCAGCAGCGGCGCCATCTCGGTGTCGATCTGCTGCATGCGCGGGTCGGTGTTGCAGGCATTGAGGCGCCCGAACACCGTATCGACCCGGTCGAGAAGCGCACCGGAGCGCTCGAGCGCGACGATGGTGTTGGCGAAGGTCGGCGCTGCGGGGTCGTGCGCGATCGCCGCGACTTCGCGCAGCTGCGCGCGCATGCCGGCCCGGTAGGCGGGCAGGTAATGCTCGTCGCGGATCTGATCGAAGGGCGGCAGACCAAAGGGCAGCCGGCTGGGCTGGGCAAAGGGGTTGTCGGCCATGGCGTCCTGGTGCACGGCAGGGTGGCGCTCGGCCCCCGCGGCTGCGCCGGCTGACAGCCACAGCAGGCAGCCGAGAACCGGGCGCAAGCGTGACCGCGTGGCTGGCGCCGCGGGCGCGGAGCGGGTTAGGCGCATAAGGGATGCAATGTTATCCTGCGCCGCCGCGTTTGGGCGCGGCCCCGCCCCAAACACGTTCCCATCCCGCTCCAGCAGGTATATGCGCATGAGCATCGCGCCCGACCATGTCGTGAGCATCCACTACACCCTGCGCAACGATGCGGGTGAGGTGCTCGACCGCTCGGCGGACGAAGAACCCCTCACCTACCTGCACGGCCATGGCAATCTGATTCCCGGGCTCGAGCGGGCCCTGGCGGGCAAGCAGCCGGGCGACTCGCTGCAGGTGCGGGTCGAGCCGGACGAGGGGTACGGGAGCTACGATGAGCGACTGGTACAGCGCGTGCCGCGCCGCGCGCTCAAGGGGATCCAGAACCTGCGCCTCGGCATGCGGCTGCAGGCGCAGACCGCCGAGGGTGCGCGTACCGTGACGGTGACGCAGCTCGCCGGCGATCTGGTGACGCTCGATGGCAATCATCCCCTCGCCGGTCAGACGCTCAACTTCGAGGTGCGCGTCGCCGAGGTGCGTGCCGCGACCGCCGAGGAGCTGGCGCACGGGCACGTGCACGGCCCGGGGGGCCACGCACACCACTAGCCGCCTCGGCCCTCGCCCATCGCCTCCTGCTGTGCCAGGCGCGCGAATTGCGCGCGCAGCAGGCCAATGCGCTTCAGGTAGGCGCGCGGGTCGTGGGCGCCGCAGCGCTCACCGACACCGAGCTGATAGCCGCGCCGCGCATAGGCGGCGGCCACCGCCGGCCCGCACAGGTGCACGAGCGTGGCCAGACGCTCGGTCTCGCGCGGCGGCGGCCGCGGCCGCTCGCGCAGGATCGCCGCGACGTTCAGATCGAGATAGGCGGCGGTGAGCTCGATGGCGTCTTCCGGCAGCACGCGCAGGTACAGCCCGCCGTGCCAGCAGCCATGCCAGTCGCGCCAGTCCGCGGCGGGCACGACCTGATGCGCGCGGATGCAGTAGTGGCGCGCCTGCGCGTACGCGGCATCGGTGAGCTGATACATCCCTACCGCGCTCGAGGCGGGGCGGTACAGCTCGAGTGGGTGCGCGGACCAGGCGAAGCGCCAGTAGGTGTGCGCCAGCGGGTCGCCCGCCCCCTCGCCCTGCGCGAGCGCGGCGAGGAGCTCGGCGGGAATCAGCGCCGTGGAGTTGCGCCGGAAAGCTTCGCCATACGTGGCCCAGGTCTGTGCCGGCTGCTTGCGCAGCATGCCGCTGACGGGAAACAGCAGTTCGGCGGGCTTGCGTGCGATCTGGTAGGCGAGGTTGAGCGTGAGCAGCGCGATCGCAGCCGCGAGCGCCAGCAGGACGCGCCGCAGGACGATGCCCGCGCCAGCGCGGCGACGCCCTCGAGCCGCCGCACCCGTCCGCCGTGTGCGCCGGCGACGCCGCCGCGCTACTGCCATCGAGTGCCGCGCTGCACGGCCACCCGCCACTGCTCTACCATGCGCGCTCGAACATAGCGCGCGGAGACGCAGGTGTCACAGCCGGCACTGGAGATCGAAACCGGACCGCAGCCGGACGCGGCGATCATCTGGCTGCACGGCCTGGGTGCGGATGGGCACGACTTCGAGCCCATCGTGCCGGAGCTCGCGCGCCCGGGTATGCCGCCGCTGCGCTTCGTGTTTCCGCATGCGCCGGTACGGCCCGTGACGCTCAATGGCGGCTACGCCATGCGCGCCTGGTACGACATCATCGCCATCGACCGGCGCACGCGCGAGGACGAGCCTGGCATCCGCGCCTCGCAGGCACTGGTGGAGCAACTCATCGGCCGCGAGAACGCCCGCGGTATCCGCAGCGAGCGCATCGTGCTCGCCGGCTTCTCGCAGGGTGGCGCGATGGCGCTGTTCGCGGGGCTGCGGCACGCGCGGCCCCTGGCCGGGATCATCGGCCTGTCCTGCTACCTGCTGCTCGGGGATCGTCTGCTGCCGGAGCGGGGGGCGGCGAACGCGCACACCCCCATCTTCCTCGCCCACGGCACGCAGGATCCGGTGGTACTCCCCTTCCTCGGCGATGAGGCACACCGTGCACTTGCGGCCGCGGGACATGAGGTCGAGTGGCATGCCTATCCCATGCCGCACTCGGTCTCGCCGCAGGAGGTCGCGGATCTCGCCGGGTGGCTACGGCGGGTGCTGGCGGCTGAGAGAACCTAAGAATCCGGGGCGGCCTTGCCCGCCCCGGAGCCGATCCCAAGCTCAGCGGCCGCGGCCGCCGCGCTCGATCGGGGCGCGCCCCCGCGGTGCCTCGCGTGCCGGCTCGCGCTGCTGCGGCTCCGGCCGGCTCTCAGGACGGAGGGCGGGCTGCGGGGGCGGCATGCGCGACTCGGCGCGCGGTGCCTGCGGCGGCGGGGCGTAGGTCTGCGGGCGCGACTCGCGCACCGGCGGACGATACTGGCTGGGGGCGCCGTAGCCCTGCGGTGCCGGGCGACTCTCGGGCGCCGGCGCGCGAGCTTCGCTGTAGGGCGGCGCAGAGCTGCGCATCGGGGCTCGCGACTCGACCGGCCGATCGGTGCGTGGTGAGCCGGCGGCGTAGTCCCCGCCCGGGCGGCCGCTCATCGTGCCCGGCGTGGGCGCCCGCGACGGACGGCCCGGGAGGGCGAGCTGCGACTCGGCGCGCGCACCGGGTCCGTTGCCCGCAGCCCCGGGCGGCCGATCACTTCGTACCGCCGCAGACCCACCGCCGCGGCTGTCGCGCGCCGCGAGCCCCGTGTTTGCCGCCCGATCCGGGCGTGCGGAGGCGCCGCGCGTCCCCTCGCTCCGGGCTGGGCCTGCGCCCGCCACCGCACCGCGTGCCGGCACGACGCCCTGGCCGTGGAACACGGCGGGGCGCGAAGTGGCCGCGATCGGGGGGTTACCATTGTTCACCTTGGCGCGCAGTGACTCATCGGACCGCGCCTGCGCGATGTGCTCGCGCTGGGCACTGGTCGGCTGCAGGTGTCGCTCATGCTCCGCAACCATGTCCTTCTGACTGGGGCGCGCCATCACGCCGCCTTCACCGCCGTTGTAGCTCACGCGGTTGACGGTCACGTTATTCACCACCGTCTGGTTGTAGACGTTGGTGATGTTGACGTTGGTGATGTTGTTGACCGAGCGGTTGTAGTAGAAGTCCCGGCCGCGCCAGTAGCCCCCCTCGTAGCCTTCGCCCCCGTAGCCGTAGCCGTAGTTGATGCCGCCGTAGAAGCCGACGTGCGGACCCCAATAGCCGGCGTGCCACAGGTAGAAGCCGTCGGACCAGCCCCAGTAGCCGGGCGTCCACAGGAAACCCACCTCGGGGGCGAGCGCCCAGGTGCCCGGCACCCAGTAATAGCCGGCGTCCTCGTCATAGGCCCAGTAGCCCGGCACCCAGATGTAGCCGGGACCCGGGATGGCAGGTTGCTCATACACCGGCAGCGCCGGCGGCGCGAAGCCGACCGAGATGCCAATGCTGACCTCGGCGGGGGCAGCGAGGGGCAGCAGCGCCAGGCACGTGGCCGCCAGGAGACTACGGATCCAGAGGCGCATGGGTTACTCCTTTGAATGGAACCACGTTGGTCCCGTGACACTGAACTAATCCTGAACTCGCCGCTGTCAGTGCACTCCGGCACGCAGCGCCGACTTTCGCCAACATGTTATGAAACGTCCGCGCCGCCGCGATCGTTGACCGGGATCTGCGGGGTCAGAACCAGCCGTAATTGAAGCTGACGCTGATACGCTCGGCGGCGCGGCCGTGCGGCGGCACCTCGTGCCGCAGCCAGCTCTCAAACAGCAGCAGCTGTCCCGCGCGTACCGGCAGACTCACCCAGGCGCGCTGCGCGCGCGGCGCGCGGCGGGCGCGCGGCGGCGCCGCCATGAACAGCCCCAGACGTGGATCCTCGAACTTCGGTCCGGGCGCGCCGCGCGGCACGCGCACGTAGTAAGTGCCGCTCAGCGTGGCGAGGGGGTGCAGGTGCAGCCCGTGCGTCGTGCCCGGACCCATGATGTTGACCCAGCAGTCGGTGAGTGCGAGCGGGCGGCCGGTCAGATCGAAACGCAGCACGCGCGCAAAGCGGCGCACGTGCGCATCAACGTGCCGCGCCAGCGCCGCGAAGGTCGGCGAGAGCTGGTGCAGGCGATGCGCCGAGCCATAGGAGGTGTAGCCGCCCGGGTAGTTGTGGGCGGACCAGCGCCGGCCGGCCGCATCGTCCAGGCGCAGCTGGTGACACTCGCGCGCCAGCTGACGGTTGAGCGCGGCGGCGCTCGCCGGCAGTGCGCCGCGATAGATGTGCGTGGCGAAGTAGGCGTGCGTGGCCATCGCGCGCGAGTATGGGGGCGGTGGCTGAACTGGTCTATGATCGGCAGTTCGCCGTTTCGCCCGAGCGCACTTGCATGGCCGCCACCTCCCCCGCCGCTTCCTCTGCGTCCGCCGCCACGGAAGCCGCGCTCATCACCCACTGGATCAACGGCCGCGCCGTCGTCGGTACCGGCGCGCGCCTGCCGGTGTACAACCCCGCGACCGGCGAACGCACGCGCGAAGTCGCGCTGGCCAGCGTGGAGGACGCGCAGCTGGCGGTGCAGAGCGCGGCGGCAGCGCAGGCCGCCTGGGCGCAGGTGCCCCCGGTGCGGCGCGCGCGCATCCTCGGGCAGTTCCTCACCCTCCTCAACCAGGAGCGAGACGCGCTGGCCGCGCTCATCACCGCCGAGCACGGCAAGGTACTGAGTGATGCGCAGGGAGAGGTAACCCGCGGCATCGAGATCGTCGAGTTCGCCTGCGGCATCCCGCAGCTGCTCAAGGGCGCCTTCACCGACCAGGTATCCACCGGCATCGACAACTGGACGCTGCGTCAGCCGCTCGGGGTCGTCGCCGGCATCACGCCGTTCAACTTTCCCTGCATGGTGCCGTGCTGGATGTTTCCGCTGGCGCTCGCCTGCGGCAACAGCTTCATCCTCAAGCCGAGCGAGCGCGACCCGTCGGCCTCGCTGTGCATGGCGCGACTGCTGCAGAAGGCGGGCCTACCGGACGGGGTCTTCACTGTCCTGCAGGGCGACAAGGTCGCCGTCGATGCGCTGCTCGATCACCCGCAAGTGCGTGCCCTGAGCTTCGTCGGCTCGACGCCGATCGCGCACTACCTCTACCAGCGCGGCGCGCAGCAGGGTAAGCGCGTGCAGGCGCTCGGCGGGGCGAAGAATCACATGGTGGTCATGCCGGATGCGGACCTCGAGCAGGCGGTCGATGCGCTCATCGGCGCCGCCTACGGCTCGGCCGGCGAGCGCTGCATGGCGATCTCGGTCGCGGTCCTGGTCGGGGATGTCGCCGAGCGCATCGTGCCCCGGCTGGCCGAGCGCGCGCGCCAGCTGCGCATCAACAACGGCCTCGAGCCGGACGCGGAGATGGGTCCGGTGGTGACCAGCGAGGCGCGCGAGCGCATCAGCGGCTACATCGCCGATGGCGCCGCGAGCGGCGCCACGCTGCTGGTGGATGGGCGCCGCGACCCGCGCCGCGATGCGCCGTTCGCGGTGCCCGGCCACGAGCGCGGCTTCTTTATCGGCGCCACGCTCTTCGATCACGTCAGTCCGCAGATGCGCATCTACCGCGAGGAGATCTTCGGCCCGGTGCTGTGCTGCGTGCGCGTGCCCGACTTCACCGCCGCGCTGCGCCTGGTCAATGCTCACCCGCTGGCGAACGGCGTGGCCTGCTACACCCGTGACGGCAACATCGCGCGCGAGTTCAGCCGGCGGGTCGAGGTGGGGATGGTGGGCATCAACGTGCCGATTCCGGTACCGATGGCCTGGCATGGCTTCGGTGGCTGGAAGAGCAGCCTGTTCGGCGACCTGCACGCGTACGGCGAGGAAGGGGTGCGTTTTTACACCCGGCAGAAGTCGGTGATGCAGCGCTGGCCGGAGAGCACCCCCAAGGGCGCCGAATTCGCGCTGCCTACGGCGAAGTGAGCGCCGCGCGTGGCGCGGCGCCCAGCCCCGCCGCGAGCGCGTCCGCATCGAGCGCACCGCACCAGCGTGCGACCACCAGGGTCGCGACGCCATTGCCGATCAGGTTGGTCAGGGCGCGTGCTTCGGACATGAAACGATCCACGCCGAGGATCAGCACCAGACCCGCCACCGGCACGTGGCCGACGGCCGAGAGCGAGGCGGCGAGGGTGATGAACCCGCCGCCGGTCACCGCGGCCGCCCCCTTGGAGGTGAGCAGCAGCACCCCGAGCAGCAGCAGCTGCTGGGACAGATCGAGCGGGGTGTTGGTGGCCTGCGCGATGTACAGCGCCGCCATCGTCAGATAGATGGAGGTACCGTCCAGGTTGAACGAGTAACCGGCCGGTATCACCAACCCCACCACGGACTGGCGCACCCCGAGCGCCTCGAGCCGGCGCAGCATGCGCGGCAGCACGCTCTCCGAGGAGGAGGTACCGAGCACGATGAACAGCTCCTCGCGGATGTAGCGGATGAAGGCGAGGATGCGGAAGCCATGCAGCCGCCCAATGCCGCCCAGCACTCCGAGCACGAACAGCACGCAGGTGAGATAGAAGCAGCCCATCAGGCGCGCCAGCCCCACCAGTGACTGGGCACCGAAGTGACCGACCGTGTAGGCCATGGCGCCGAGCGCGCCGAGCGGCGCGAGGCGCATCACGTAGCCGACGATGCGGAACAGGACCTGCCCGAACTGCTCCACCAGGGCATAGAGCGGATGGCTGCGGCCGCCGAGGGCGTGCAGGGCGAAGCCGAACAGAATGGCGAGCAGCAGGACCTGCAGCACCTCGCCGCTGGTGAACGCGCCGACGAAGGTGGCCGGGATGACGTTGAGCAGAAACTCGGCCACGCCGGGCATGCCGCCCGGCTGCGCGTAGGCGGCGATGGCGTGCGTGTCGAGCATCGCGGGGTCGGCGTGTACGCCCGCCCCGGGGCGCACCACGTTCACGACCACCAGGCCGATGAGGAGCGCGAGGCTCGACACCAGCTCGAAGTACAGCAGCGCCAGCCCGCCGGTGCGCCCCACCTCGCGCAGGCGTGCCATGCCGGCTATGCCGGTCACCACCGTGCAGAAGATGACCGGCGCGATCAGCAGGCGTACCAGCTTGATGAAGCCATCGCCGAGAGGTTTGAGGCGGTCGCCGAGGTGCGGCCAGAGTGCACCGATCGCGACGCCGAGCACGATCGCGATCAGCACCTGCAGGTAGAGCGAGCGCCACCATGCGCCGCGGGCCATGGCCTCTCCGTCAGTTGCGGATGGGTTCCAAGCGTACCGCGGCCGGGTCCGGGCGGCGGCTCGGCTTCAGGAGACCTTATCGAACTGCTGTTCCTCGGTGCTGCCCTTGAGAGCACTGAGCGAGGAGCGCCCGGCGGTGACCGCCTGCGTCACGGCATCGAAGTAGCCCGCCCCCACCTCGCGCTGGTGCTTGGTCGCGGTATAGCCGTGCGGCTCGGCGGCAAACTCGGCCTGCTGCAGCTGCACGTAGGCGCTCATGTGCTGGCTCTTGTAGCTGCGGGCCAGTTCGAACATCGAGTAGTTGAGCGCGTGGAACCCGGCGAGGGTGATGAACTGGAAGCGATAGCCCATGGCCCCGAGCTCGCGCTGGAAGCGGGCAATCTCGCCGTCATCGAGCCGGCGCTTCCAGTTGAACGAGGGCGAGCAGTTGTAAGCGAGGAGCTTGCCGGGATGGACCTCGTGGATCCCCTCCGCGAAGGCGCGCGCCTCCTCCAGGTCGGGCTTCGCCGTCTCGCACCACACCAGGTCGGCATAGGGGGCGTAGGCGCGGCCGCGCGCGATCGCCTGCGCAAGCCCCGCGCGCACGCCGAAGAAGCCCTCGCTGGTGCGTCCCCGTGCGGAGTCGATGAACGGCCGGTCGCGCTCGTCGACGTCGCTGGTGAGGAGCGTGGCGCCCTCCGCGTCGGTGCGCGCGATGAGCACGGTCGGCACGTTGCACACGTCGGCGGCGAGGCGCGCGGCGATGAGCTTGTGGATCGCCTCCTGCGTCGGCACCAGCACCTTGCCGCCCATGTGACCGCACTTCTTGGCCGAGGACAGCTGGTCCTCGAAGTGCACACCGGCGGCCCCGGCGTCGATCATCTGCTTCATCAGCTCGAAGGCGTTGAGCACCCCGCCGAAACCGGCCTCGGCGTCGGCGACGATGGGCTTGAGCCAGTCGACCGAGTCATCCCCTTCGGCGTGGCAGATCTCATCGGCGCGGCGCAGGGTGTTGTTGATGCGCCGCACCACCGCCGGCACCGAGTCCGCCGGGTAGAGCGACTGGTCGGGGTACATCTCCCCGGCCAGGTTGGCGTCCCCGGCTACCTGCCAGCCGGACAGATAGATCGCATCGAGCCCGGCCTTCACCTGCTGCATCGCCTGGTTGCCGGTGAGCGCGCCGAGCGCGTGCACGAAGGGTTTCTCGTTGAGGCAGCGCCACAGTTTCTCGGCCGTCAGGCGCGCGATGGAATGCTCGACCGGCACCGTACCGCGCAGCCGCACCACATCCGCCGCATCGTAGCCGCGCTCGATGCCGGTCCAGCGCGGACTCTCCCGCCAGCTGCGACGCAGTTCTTCGACGCCGGGGAGGGACTTCATGCTCATGCGGACCTCGTGCGATGCGGCATATCAGGCGAGCAGCTCGTACGCCGGCAGGGTTAGGAATTCGTCGAAGCTGTCGCTCTTCGTCATGCGCTCGAAGAGCCGCGTCGCGCTCGGGAAAACGCCCTGGGTGAGGCGCGCCGGCCCGACCTCGCCGTGGATGCGGTCGAGCTCGCTCAACATCAGCCGATCGAAGCGCTCGATGGTGATGCGCTGCCCGTCCTGGGTCTTGGCGCCGTGCCGCAGCCACTGCCACAGCTGCGCGCGGCAGATCTCGGCGGTCGCCGCATCCTCCATCAGGTGGTAGAGCGGCACGCAGCCGTTGCCGCGCAGCCAGGCTTCGAGGTACTGCACGCCCACGCGGATGCAGTTGCGCAGCCCCTCCTCGGTGATCGCCCCCTCCGGGACGGTGAGCAGGTCCGCGGCGCCGACGCTCACGTCACTGCGCGACACCTCGAGCTGGTTGGGCTTGCCCTTGAGCACCGCATCGAAGGGCTCGGTGGCGATGCTGGCGAGCCCCGGGTGCGCGATCCAGGTGCCATCGTGACCGGCCCGCGCCTCGCGCTGCTTGTCGGCACGCACGCGCGCCATGGCCGCCTCGTTCGCCTGTGGGTCTTCCTTGATGGGAATCTGGGCGGCCATGCCGCCCATGGCGAAGGCGCCGCGCCGGTGGCAGGTGCGGATCAGCAGCTCGACATAGGACTTGAGGAAGTGCCGCTCCATCGTCACCGCGGCACGATCGGGCAGGAGGAAGTCGGGTCGGTTCCGGAATTTCTTGATGAAGCTGAAGATGTAATCCCAGCGCCCGCAGTTGAGACCCACGCAGTGCTCGCGCAGTTCGTAGAGGATCTCGTCCATCTCGAAGGCGGAGAGCACGGTCTCGATGAGCACGGTGGCCTTGATCGTGCCGCGGGCCAGGCCGAGCGCCTCCTGCGCCGCGACAAACACCTCGTTCCACAGCCGCGCCTCGAGGTGACTCTCCATCTTCGGCAGGTACAGGTACGGCCCGGTGCCGGCGCGCGCCAGCGCCTCGTGGTTGTTGGCGAGAAAGAGCGCGAAATCGAACAGCGCGCCGGACACGACCTCGCCATTGATGCGCACGTGCTTCTCGGGCAGGTGCCAGCCGCGCGGCCGCACGATGAGAGTCGCGGTGCGCTCGGCCAAGCGGTACACGCGGCCGGTGGCGGGGTCGGCGAAGCTGATGCGCCGGCGAATGGCATCGGCGAGGTTGACCTGGCCGCGGATCAGGTTCTCCCAGGTCGGCGAGCACGAATCCTCGAAGTCGGCCATGAAGGCGCGCACCGGGGCATTGAGCGCGTTGATGATCATCTTGCGCTCGACCGGGCCGGTGATCTCCACCCGTCGGTCCTGCAGGTCGGCGGGGATGGGACCCACCCGCCAGTCCCCCTCGCGCACGGCGGCCGTCTCGGGCAGGAAGCGCGGCAGCGCGCCCAGGTCGAGGGCGGCCTGGCGCTCGCGGCGGGCCCGCAGCAGCTCGAGCCGGGACCCGTTGAAGCGGCGGTGCAGGCTCGACAGCAGCTGCAGGGCGAGCGGCGTCAGGGCCTCGTCCGCGCGCTCGACGCGCGGGCCGAGCAGCTCGACCCGGGCCGCGCTGCCGTTGCGAGGACTCACCGCTCCCTGGATTTCCGCGTGCATGGGCTTACCCCCATCTTACCTGTGTGATGATGAAATTTGACTGTGAAAACTTCACACTGTTAATTTCACACCCCGCCCTTTCACCCGGACCGCGTTATGCCCGAGCTGCTGCGCAAGGGTCACTTCCTCGGCTCCAAGCTGCGCGCCCTGCGCAAGCGCAACGGACTCACTCTGGAGGAGTTGTCGGCGCGCTGCATTCAGCGCGACGCGCAGCTTGCGCCCTCCGTGTCCTACCTGAGCATGATCGAGAGCGGGAAGCGCACCCCGAGCGCGCAGCTGCTCGCGCTGCTGGCGGGGGTGTTCCAGCGCGCCCCGGCGTGGTTTCTCGATGAGAGCGCGGCGCTCGACCCCGCGCCCGCCCCCGCCGGGGTGAGCGCGCGCGTGCCGTTTGAGCCCGCCTTCCTCTTCTCGCGCACGCTGCTGCAGGCGGCGCTGCCGGAGCTGCTCGCCCAGACCGGCACGAGCGGGCGCCAGTTCGCGCACCTCCTCATCCGCTCGCACCAGGAGCTGTCGCGCAATGACTTCCCGGACCTCGAGCGCGCGGCGGACCAGGTGAGCGAGCGGCGCTTTCCGCTGGCGGTAGATGACTTAATGCGCCTGTGCCGCCGGCACGGCCTGGAGATCCGCTGGTTCGACCGCAAGCCGGTGCTGGCCCGCGACAAGGAGCGCGAGGTGCGCAGCATGGTGCGCTCCTTCTTCGAGGCGCCGGGGACGATCTACGCCAACCGGGCCCTGCAGGCCGACCCGGCGCGGCTGAAGTTCGACCTCGCCGCCCACATCGCCCACAAGGTGCTGCACGGCGGGGATGGCCTGAAATCCGCCCACGCGACCGGCGGTGAGATGGGCGGCAGTCCGGAAGGGGCCGCGACCGATGCCGGCATGAATGCGCAGGACGTGCTCCACGCCTGGCGCGACTTCGAGTGCAGTTTCTTCGCCGGTGCGCTGCTCGCGCCGCGCGTGCCGTTCCGGCGCTTCCTGGCGCGCGAGCGTTACCGGGTCGAGGCCGGCACGAAGCTCGAGCTCACCCCGGCGGTGATCATGCGCCGCATGACCAAGGTCTCCCCTTACCCCCACTGGCACTTCTTCGATGCCTACCCGCCCGGGTACCTGCGCGCGGTGTACCGCGGCAATGGCATCCCGCTGCCCTGGGGCAACCTCGCGCAGGTGAGCGATCCCTGCCCCCACTGGGCCGTGTTCCGCATGATCGACGCCGAGCACGGCGCGCGCGGCTCGCAGATCTCGGTGCTGCGCGAGGCCGAGCGGTCACTGCTTTACTGCTGCCACTCGCTGCGCGTGCACGACATGGCCGGCAATGCCCACGTCCTGTCGGTCGGAGTCGACCTCGCGCCCGCGCTCGCCACCCACGGCGCCGACGCGCCGGGCCTGGTCGAGGTGATCCTGCGCGAGTGCCTGCACCGGCGCGGCGAGGCGCGCATTCCCCGCGCGGCCGCTCAGGCGCTGGCGGCGGTCGCGCAGGTGCTGAACATCGCCTGGATCGAGGACGCGCTGCTGCAGCCGGCGCGCATCATCTGCCCGCGCAGCAGCCGCTGCCCGCGCCCCGAGCGCTGTGAGGCAGCGCGCCCCTCACGCGCGCGCGAGATCGCCGACGTGCGCGAGGAGATCCTGGGTCAGGAAGTCTGATGACGTACACTGCGCACCCCGCGGAGAGACCCCAGCATGCTGCGACCTGACATCCGCCCGCCGCTTCTCGCCCTCGCCTGCCTGGGCTGTCTCGCCGCCACGGCCGTGCCAGAGGAGCGTGCCGAGCAGGCACGCGTCGAGGCCTGGCGCGCCCAGCGTGCCGCCTCGCTCACCAGCGAGAGCGGCTGGCTCACCCTGACCGGGCTTTTCTGGCTGCGCGAGGGCACGAACACCTTCGGTCGCGATCCCGACAACGCACTGGCGCTCGACAATCCCGCCCTGGCCGCGCACGCGGGCACGTTCATCGTCAGCGGCAGCAGCGTGCGCTTCGAGGCGGATCCCGCGGCGCACATCACCCAGGCGGGCGCCCCGGTCGGGGCGCTGAACCTGAGCCCGGATACCCAGGGCGAGCCCACCCCGCTC